>SHLT01000043.1 GCA_004282875.1 Chromatiales bacterium
GCGACGCGCATCGACGATGCGAAGCCGACGCTTATTGTGTCGGCATCCTGCGGCATCGAGCCTTCGCGTCTGGTCGAGTACAAACCGCTACTCGATGAGGCGATCGACCTGTCCAGGCACAAGCCGTCGCACTGCATCCTGCTACAACGCCCCCAGGTCGAAGCACCGATGCGCGCCGGGCGGGATATCGACTGGAATGCTGCGATGGCGTCGGCGACACCCCACGGGTGCGTCACTGTCGAGGCCACTGATCCGCTGTACCTGCTCTACACGTCCGGCACGACCGGCCAGCCCAAGGGCATTGTGCGCGACAACGGCGGGCACGCCGTCGCGCTGCACTGGTCGATGAAGAACATCTACGGCATCGAACCCGGCGAGGTGTACTGGGCCGCGTCCGACATCGGCTGGGTAGTCGGTCACTCCTACATCATTTACGGGCCGCTGCTGCACGGCAATACGACCGTGCTCTACGAGGGTAAGCCCGTCGGTACGCCGGACGCAGGCGCATTCTGGCGCGTAGCCGCCGAGCACAAGGTTGCCGCGATGTTTACCGCACCGACCGCGTTTCGCGCCATCAAGCAGCAGGATCCAAACGGCGAACTCATCAAGGACTACGACCTGTCGGGACTCAGGACACTGTTCCTGGCCGGCGAGCGCTGTGACCCGGACACCCTGCACTGGGCCGAGGAAAAACTCGGAATACCCGTCATCGATCACTGGTGGCAGACGGAAACCGGCTGGTCAATTGCCGCGAACTGCGTCGGAATCGAACGCCTTCCCGTCAAAGCCGGCTCGGTCGGTCCGGCCGCGCCAGGCTGGGACGTACGCACGCTGGACGCCAGTGGCAACGATGTCGCACCCGGCGAGGTTGGCGCGATCGCCTGCAAGCTGCCGCTGCCGCCAGGAACACTGGCCGGTCTCTGGCAGGCTGAGGACCGCTTTCGCGATGCTTACCTGACGACGTTTCCTAGCTACTACGAAACAGGTGATGCGGGATTCGTCGATGAGGATGGCTATATCCACGTCATGTCCCGCACGGATGACGTCATCAACGTCGCGGGTCACCGCCTGTCGACCGGTGCGATCGAGGAGGTGCTCGCCGGCCACTCGGATGTCGCTGAATGCGCCGTGATCGGCGCAGCCGATGGTCTAAAGGGCCAGCTGCCGCTCGGCTTCCTCGTTCTCAAAGCCGGCGTTGAGCGTGACAACAGTGACATCGTTGGCGAGGCCGTCCACCTCGTGCGTGAGCAGGTCGGCCCGGTCGCCGCCTTCAAGAACGCGGTCATCGTGCCACGCCTGCCGAAAACGCGATCGGGGAAGATTCTACGCGGCACGATGCGCAAGATCGCCGACAGTGAAGACTACACGGTGCCCGCTACGATCGAGGACCCGGTTGTACTCGGTGAAATCCAGGATGCACTGGGGTCAATCGGTTACGCGAAGTAGCTGCCGTTCCAGTTCGGCCATCCCGGCAACCCGGCGTGCGTCCATGCCGAAGTCCAGCGCGGCCGCGATGTTGGGTTCGGAGTCGTCCAGGAACATGACGTCCTCGGGGGAACACTCGAACCAGTCCGTGACCTGCCGAAAGGCCGACTCGCCCGGCTTGAAGCAGCCGGTTTCGTAGGACAGGAACACGCACTCGAAGTCTGCGAAAACGTCGTGCCCCGCGGTCACCTGTCGCCAGTGGATCGCGTTCGTGTTGGATAAGAGCGCGACTCGGTAGCGCGGCAGTACACGGCGAATGAGCTCACTGACACCGGGGAACAACTCGAGCTGCCAGGCATGGAATTGCTTCTCGAACGATGCGGAGCCCGTGTAACCCAACTCCGCCGGGATTTGCCGGAGGAATTCCGCCTCGCTCATCTGGCCCGTCTCAAACGCGCGGACTGTCGCCGACGATGTCCAGGTTTTCCAAAATGCATCCAGCGGCATGTCGAGTCCCATCGCAGCGACCGGGTCCCGCAGGTCCGCGAGAACGCCGCCGAGATCAAGCAACAGAACCGGCTTGTCGGCAACAGGTCTAATCGGGGGACCTCACGTTCCAGACTAACGTAGCCAGCAGCAGGGACACGACGGCAGAACCGATCCACAACGCCCCTGCCGCGTCGAAATTGTAGAGAGTTTCGCCATTAACAATGGTTTTGCCATCCTCGATGAGCCAGCCGCTGATGATGTCCTGCATCCCCGCGCCGAGATAGCTGGCAAGACCGACAATGCCCAGCACCGAACCCGAGACTTCCTTCGAACAGATATCGACGGCCATAAGGCCGCCGAGGTAGACCATGAGCACGCCAAGGGCTACGCCGAACAGCACCATGCTTAACGTGTCCATGAACGGATCGGCGGGACCCAGTACAAACAACGCCGTCGCAAGCGCATAAATGATGCCGAAAACCAGCGCCGGCAGGTTGCGCGTGCCGTTGAAAAAACGATCTGAGAGTATTCCCGAGAAGAAGGTTCCGAAAATTCCGGCAATCGCATTGGCAGACACGATCGAGCTCGCCTCGATGGTCGTGTAACCCTTTTCGGCTTCCAGGAAGAAGATTCCCCAGCTGTTGACCGCATAGCGCGTCACGTAGAAACAGGCACTGGAAACGGCGAGGATCCAGACAGCCGGGTTCCTGACGACCTGCCACTGCTTTGCGCCAACACTGAGCTTTGCCAGCTCCGCCGGTTCCGACTTCGTGACGACAGGCAAGCCATACACGTCTGGTCGCTCGAACAGGTAGCGCAGAATAAACAGGCTCATCAGGATGCAGACGATGCCCGCAACGCGAAAGCCCCACATCCAGCCGAAACTCGTGATGACGAAAGCCGTCCCGATAAACGTAATTGCCTCGCCGATGTTGTGGCTGCTCGCCCACATGCCGTAGAACGTGCCGCGCTCCTTGCCGCTGTACCAGTGCGTGATGGTCACCACGCTCGACCCGGCACCGAATGCCTGGAACCAGCCGTTGAATCCCCAGAGGATCAGGAATGTCCAGAACGCCGTGGTGAAGCCGAGGGCCAGGTTGATAAGCGCCGAGATAAAAAGCCCGGTCGCCATGAAGCGCCGCACATTGACGCGATCGGCGAGGATGCCGTTGGCAAGCTTGCCGAACGCATAAGCAAAGAACAGCGCCGAACCGATGACGCCCATCTCTGCGGCGTCGAAGATGCCCGCATCGGCCATGGGCTTCTTCGCCACACTGAAGCTCAGCCGGCAGACGTAATAGAAGCCGTACCCGACCGTGATCGCGAAGAACACCGCCCACTGCCGGCGGCGCATCTCGGCCGCTACGCCCGGATCAGACGAATCCCTGACAACCGGCGCCGCCGGCGTCTTGTGGAAAAACTGCAGCATGTTCAGGGCGCTGACACAGAGGGTCAGGAAACGGTGTTTCGATAACGCAAGTTGTTGCGCGACAGCTCGCCCACCGAGCGCGCGCCCATCAACTTCATGCCGCGTTCGATTTCCGTGCGCAGGTTGGACAGGGATTTTTCGACACCCGCCCGGCCAGCCGCGGCCAGTGCGTACAGGTAGAGCCTGCCTCCCGAACATGCCTTGGCACCGACGGACAGCGCCTTGAGCACGTGGGTGCCGCGCTGGATTCCGCCATCGCAAATCACGTCGACCTTGTCCCCTACGGCGTCGACGATCTCGGCAAGCTGGTCAAACGGCGTCCGCGAGCCATCGAGCTGGCGCCCGCCATGGTTGGAGACCATGATCGCGGTAGCACCGATATCGACGGCACGGCGTGCGTCGTCGACCGACATAATGCCTTTCAGGCAGAAGTGTTTGCCCCAGTCCTTGCGAATCTCTTCAGCGGCTTTCCAGTCCATGGACTGGTCCAGCATGGTCGAGAAATAGTCGGAGATGGAAAGACTGATATTCGTTCCCTCGTCGACATAGTCCTTGAGCTGCGACAACTCAAACTTCTTGCGGAACAGGTAGTTCATGGTCCAGCGAGGATGCGTGGCGAAACTCAGTGCACTCCCCAGGGTCAGCCGCGGCGGCGACGTGAACCCGGTCACCAGGTCGCGTTCTCGGTTGCCACCAACGATAGTATCGACGGTCAATGCGATTGCATCGAAGTCGGCCTCCTTGCAGCGCTCGATCATGCTGTTCGTGAGCCCTTTGTCCTTGTGATAGTAGAGCTGGAACATCTTGGGCGTACTGATGGCCGCGCCGACGTCCTCAATGCTGGCGGTGCCCAGCGACGAAATGCCGAACCAGGTGCCGTGCGCTTCGGCGGCCCGGGCGACGGCAAATTCTCCCTCGTGGTGAAAAAGACGCTGCAACGCCGTGGGTGAAAGAAACAGCGGCAGGTCGATCTTTTTGCCCATCACCGTCGTCGACATGTCGATATCCTCGACGCCGGCGAGCACGTTCGGTACGAGATCGCACTCCTCGTAGGCCTCGGTATTCCGGCGGTAGGTCACCTCGTCATCGGCGGCGCCGTCAATATAGTGGAAGATCGGGCCCGGCAGGCGTTTCCTCGCCAGGCGACGGAATTGCTGGAAGTTGTAGCAGTGTTTGAGGTTCATCTTGGGGAGAGTCTTTTGGCTGGCCCCTATAGATTACGCTTGTTAGCGTGCGATTCAACGCTTGTATACTGCGACGTCGTCATGAACACGCGCCCGCATACCGGCTCATACTATGCAGCCACCGTGAACGAGGTCACCGACTTCGCACCGCTGCGCGGAGCGCAGTCGGCCGATGTCTGCGTAATCGGTGCCGGATTCACCGGAATCTCGACAGCCCTGCATCTCGCCGAGCGCGGCTACAACGTGCACGTCATCGAGGCAAACAAGGTCGGATGGGGCGCATCTGGCCGGAATGGCGGCCAGATGATCGGCGGCATCGCCGGCGAAGCGCATATCGCCAGACACCACGAGAGGGACGTCGAGGAGATCTTCGGCGCGCTGCGGTGGGCCGGTCACGAGATTATCCGGGAACGCGTTGATACCTATGGAATCGACTGCGACCTCAAGTACGGGTATGTCGATGTGGCGATCAAGGAACGTCACATGGCGGACATTCGCCACGATTACGAGCGACTGCACGCGGCTGATTTCCCGCACGAAGTTCGCATTCTTTCGCGTGAGGCAACCCGCGAAGCCACAGGGACAGACGCCTACATTGGCGCGCTACTCAATATGGGCAACGGTCACCTGCACCCGCTCAACCTCTGTGTCGGCGAGGCCAGCGCCGCGGTATCCCTCGGAGCGACAATCTACGAGCATTCGCCGGTTGTCGATATTCAGCGCGGCGCCAAAGCCCGTGTTGTGACTGCAGACGGGTCGGTCACTGCGGACGCGGTCGTTCTAGCCGGTAATGCGTACCACTATCTGGAACGCAAGCTGCGTGGCATCCTGTTTCCGGTCAACAGTTTTATGGTCGCGACCGAGCCCTTGTCCGAGGAGACGGTAGCCACGATCAACCCGCGCGATCTCGCGATCTGCGATCCGAACTTTGTACTCGAGTACTATCGGCTGAGCGCCGACAAGCGCCTGCTGTTCGGCGGCCGACTCAACTATTTCGGCGACGACCCAAAGCTTATAGAAGCCAGGCATCGGCGCAAGATCGCCCGGCATTATCCGCACCTGGCGAATGTGAAAATCGACTTCGCCTGGGGCGGCACAATTGGCGTGCCCATCAATCGAGTCCCGCAACTGGGGAGGCTCTCGCCGAATATCTTCTATTGCCAGGGCTACTCCGGCCATGGGGTGAACGTGACCCACCTGGCCGGCCAGATCATGGCGGACGCCATCGGCGGAACGCTGGAACGCTTCGACCTGTTCGCCGATGTAAAACCTTTCGTCGTGCCGTTCGCGCATGCGCTGAGCAAACCGATGGTCGCGCTCGGTGTGCTCTACTACCAGCTCAGGGACCGGCTCTAGCTTCGGCCGTTGCGCAACTTGTCCAGATAGCTTGTGATCAGCCGCTTCTGCAACCCCGGCGGCAACGATGCGGGATGCAGGAGCCCCATCTGGCCGACACCCGATGAATAGGCCCAGAGCGCCATCGCCTCGGAATCGATGTCCAGGTCATTGTGAATCTCCCCGGCCGCAATCGCCTCACCAAGATGTCGCCGGATGCGCTCGAGCCATCCGCCGATCATCTCCGCATGCACGTCCGCGAAGCCCTTGTCCAGGGCAACCTTGTACTGGAACGTCAACCAGACAGTCCAGGAATCACGGGAGGATTCATTCACGATAGCGTCGTCGCAAAGTAGATGCTCCAGCGCCGTCAACCCTGAGTACTGGCTCGTGTACTCGTTCACGCGAGCGGTTTGCAGTGCGGTTAAATGACGGACGGCATGCATCAGCAGGTCGTCTTTCGATTCGAAGTAATGGAACAGGGAGCCATAGGACAGGCCCGCCTCTGCCGCAACGGCGCGCATCCTGACCCCCTCGATACCGTTTCTCGCGATAAGGCGCATCGCGGCTTCGGCAAATTTCACACGCTGGGCTTCATGGTCGACGATTTTTGGCATATAATTAATTATACCGATCAGTTGATATAAATAAAATCGTGAGAAAAGAACATCAAAAACAGGAGCATACAAACTCCTACTACGCGGCCACGGCGAACGAGGTCACGAATTACCCGGCTCTGGAGGGCGCTCAGAAGGCCGATGTCTGTGTCGTCGGCGCCGGCTTCACCGGGGTCGCCACGGCGCTAACCCTCGCCGAGCGAGGATTCTCCGTGGCCCTTGTCGAAGCCAACCGCGTCGGCTGGGGTGCGTCCGGGAGAAACGGCGGGCAGTTGATCAACGGCATCAGCGGGCTCGGCAAGATCGCGAAGCGACGCGGCAGCGAGTATGACGACATGCTCTGGAAATTAAAGTGGCTCGGCAACGACATTGTTTACGACCGCGTCGAAAAGTACGGCATCCAGTGCGACCTCAAGAGCGGCTTCCTGGAAGTCGCCGCCAAGCCGAGTCACGTCGCCTACTTCGATGAGTTCGTCGCCGAACGCGAGAAGCACAAGCATGCTTATCCTTACGAGGTCTGGGATCGTGAAACGACACGTGCCAACCTCGGTACCGACGCGTTTCATGGCGGCTTCGTCTGCTACCGCGACGGTCATCTGCACCCACTGAACCTGTGCCTCGGCGAAGCGCGCGCAGCACATGATCTCGGCGTCCGGATCTTCGAGCAGTCGCCCGTCACCGATATCGAACACGGTAGTCGCCCAAGGGTAAAAACCGCTGCAGGGCACGTTGATGCCGACGCTGTCGTCCTCGCCGGCAACGCCTACGGTCAGTTCGAGCCAAAACACCTGTCGAATCTCGTCTTTCCTGCCGGCAGCTATATCATCGGCACAGAGCCGCTGTCCGAGGAGCTTGTCGACGAGATCAACCCGAAGGATGTCGCCGTGTGTGATACCAACGAAGTCGTCGACTACTGCCGCCTGTCCGCCGACAAGCGACTTTTGTACGGCGGCGCATGTAATTACTCGGGCAGGGACCCGGCCAGCATCAAGGCGTACATCCTGCCACGCATGCTCAAGGTGTATCCGCAGCTGAAAGATGTGCGCGTCGACTTTGAATGGGGTGGCAAGATCGGCATCGTCCTGAACCGTATCCCGGCGGCCGGCCGCATCAACGGCAATGTGTATTATTGCCAGGGCTATTCGGGACACGGCGTCAATGCAACGCATATCATGGGGGAACTCATGGCCGATGCCATTGGCGGCACCATGGAGCGCTTTGACCTGTTCGCCGATATGGGCCACTTCCGGCTGCCGGGGTCGCAATGGATCGGCAACCAGATCATCGCGCTTGGTATGCTGTACTACAAGATAAGAGACAGGCTCTAGCAATCACTTGGATACCGACGAACACGCCCACCTGACGCGTCACCGCAGCGTGTTCGACGGCTGGAGATCGATCTCCATCGCGCTGTATATGTCGCTGGTCGGCTACGGCGTCCTGGTCGGCGTCCCGGTTATCAGCACGGCATGGGTCAGACTGCTCGGGTTCACGGAGGTCGAGGTTGGGCGCGTTGCCGGCGCAGATCTCGGCGGACTCGCCATTGGCGCCGTCCTGACAGCGCTCGTTGTCGCCAACATGAACCGACGTGTGTTGGTGCTGATAGCCGTCGCAATTGCCGTCGGCGCCAACGCTGCCTGCCTCGTGATGGTGAGCTACGAACAGGTGCTGTGGCTGCGATTAATCGCCGGCATCGGCAGCGGCATCTACACGGCCGTGGCGATCGCGACGCTTGGCGGCACCGCCAAACCGGCACGCGCATTCAACCTGATGCTGTTTGCATTCGCCTTTTCCCAGGCGCTGGAAATGTACGTTCTGCCTCAGCTGTCGATGAACGGCATCTATCTTGTGTTCATCGGCTGCTACGTATTTGGCTTGCTGTTCCTGCACTGGATACCACCACGCCCCGTCGACAAGAGTCTCGACGTGGAGGTCGACGTGGCAGAAAGCGATGGCGAACACCACGTCGAGCACAGGCATGTACCAGCCTATGTGCCATGGCTGGTCCTGGGCGCCATGGTCGCAACCTACATCAACATCGGCGCCTACTGGACGTACATCGAACTGGCCAGCCTCGCATCGGAAGCGTCACCCACCTGGGTCAGTCAGCTGCTCGTCTACACATCGTTCTTCTCGATCGTCGGCTGCCTTGTCGCGACGGTCATCAGCAATCGCTTCGGCCTGGCGCGCCCCCTGCTCATGACGCTGGTCCTGCAGGCGATCATCGTCGGCATGCTGGCAGGCGGCATCAACAACACGAACATCCTGATCAGCATGTTCAGTTTCAATTTCCTGTGGATCTTCGTCGACGTGTACCAGATGTCGACAGTGGCCAACGTCGATCACTCGGGCCGCTTCGCAGCGCTGATGCCAGGAGCACAGGGACTGGGGCAAATTCTCGGCCCGAATATCGCGGCCTCCATTCTCGCGGCAGGCCTGGGCTACCAAGGCGTGTTCATCATGTGCGCCCTCGCCTCGCTGACGGGCATGCTCATCTACCTGTTCATGTACCTGCGGCTCCGCAAGACCATTCCTGCATTAGCCGATGCATCCTGACGGCATGACGCACGCAGACGAATACGGCGACAACATGGTAACCATGCTCGAGCTGATCTGGGGCAAGGGCTACATGGCGCCCGGCGGCCCCGGCAACGTCGCCAAATTGCTCGACGGTACCCAGCCGCAGGGAAAGCGGATCCTCGACATTGGCTGTGGCATCGGCGGCCCGGCCATGGAGATGGTGCAAACGCACGGTGCCCAGGTCGTCGGCATCGACCTCGAGGCAGACCTGGTCAGGCGCGCCGGTATCGACGCGAGAGCGGCGGGCCTGCAGGAACACTGCCGCTTTCAGCATGTCCAGCCGGGCCGGCTTCCGTTCGCGGATGCTTCGTTCGACATCGTGGTGTCGTCAGGCGCCATCACTCAGACCGAGGACAAGGCGTCGATGTTTGCCGACGTACTGCGCGTGCTGAGCCCGGGCGGCTACTTCACTTGCTACGAGTGGATGAGGTCCGCGGCAGAATACTCCGCCGACATGCACTACTGGTTCAAGATGGAAGAACTGACCTACGCCATGGAAACGCTCGACGCCTATGGCCAGGCGTTGAGAGACAACGGTTTTACCGACGTCGAGACGACGGATGCATCCGCCTGGTACCGCAGCGAGGTACGTCGCGAATACAACCTGATTCGAGGCGACTTGTACCCGCAGATGGTGGAACTGCTCGGCCAGCAGGACGCCGACCACTTCGTTGAGAACTGGCGCGCCGGCGTTGTGGTGTGCGAGTCCGGCGAAATGCGACAGGGCTACTGCCGCGGCCGCCGCCCGGCTTAGCTCAGGCGCGGTCCTTCGAGGATCGCTTCTTTGGTCAGCGCCACGATCAGGTCGGCTTCCTTTGCAGTGATATCGAACACGGGCGTGTAGCGCAACGAATGCGCTCCGCCATGGATCACCGCGAGACCGATCTTCCGCAGGTAGTCTTCCGTGCTGTCAGTGCCGTAAATCTTGAAGCGCTCATCGAGTTCGCAGCTCACGAGCAGGCCCGTGCCCTGTGCACTCACGACGGCACCGTCGGTTTCCTCCCCTAGCGCAGCGAGCCCGTCAACGATCTGTTTGCCACGCTTGCTGATGTTTTCGCGAAGCTCCGGCGTGATCGATTCGATCACGGCTACGGCGATATCGAGGCTGCGGGGATTCGTTGTCATCGTGTTCCCGTAGAGACCACGTTGATACGTTTCCGCCGCCTTCTTCGAAAGTACGAGGACTGACAGCGGGAATTGCCCGGCATTGAGCGCCTTCGAATACGACTCCATATCCGGCTCGTCGAGGTGCTGGAAACCGGGATAATCGATCACGGACAACACGCCGTGCGCTCGAATGCCGGCCTGGATCGAATCCACGACGAACATCGTGTCGTGCTCGCGCGTCAGCTCGCGGGCCCGCTGGTAGAACTCCGTCGTGATGGCCAGGCCGGGATTGCCCTCTCCCATGACCGGCTCCATGAGGAATGCCTCGATAAAGACATTATCCTTGTCTGCGGCGGCAAATACGGCCTCCAGCTCCTCGATGCTGTTCGGTTCGACCGTCAACAGGTAGTCGCTATCGGCGAACGACGCGAGGTGTTTGGCATAGTTAGGCATGGTCGAATCGGAAAAGCGTGCCGGCCGATCAGTGCGACCGTGGAAGCTGCCCTTGAGGGTCAGCCCGCGGACCTCGCGACCCTCGTAACGGCCGCCCGGGTCCGTCAGGTTCTTCGTCTGAATGTCGGTGATGCGTGTCGCCACCGACATCGCCTCCGAGCCACTGTTCAGGCACAGGAAGCTATCGTAAGGCATTCCTTCAGGCCGAGTGTGCCCGATCTCTTTGTTGAGGGCCGCAACGAAATCCAGCTTGTTGACGCTCGCGGTCATGATGTTCGCCATGACGTGCGGCTGGTTCATCGCGTCGAGTACAGACTGTGGCGCATGCCCGAAACCCAGCATGCCGTAGCCACCCACGTCATACACAACGGCGCCCTTGAGCGTGATGATCCACGGCCCCGCCGCACCCAATGCGACGTACGGATTGACGGCGTCCTTGGCATAGAAGTTGGTCAGCCCCGAATGCGCCTCCCGAATCTGCTCGGTCTCTCCCAGCGCGAGGTACTCAGGGCGCGAGCCCTGCAACTCCTGGAAGCGCGCATAAGCTCGGTCAATCGCCAGCGCCAGGTCTTCTCGTTCGGTAAGGAAATCCAGAATGACCTCATCGGTCAGTCCACGCGTGATGGCGCCCCCACCAAAATCGCGCATCTCCTGCAGGAGCGCGAGTTTTGACTGTTGTTCAATAGCGTTAACGAGTTGCGGCATCGGAGGGACTTCCGTTTACAGAGCTGGATTACCAATTATATCGAGAGTCGGAGGCAGAATTCGATAGAATATTGCCTTGTTTTTTGTGAGTAATTACCGTGCGTTATGTCGACTCTCATACCGAAGGCGAGCCAACCCGGGTCATTGTCGACGGCGGGCCTGACCTCGGCGACGGCAGCATGCAGGACCGCATCGAACGCCTGGCCCGGGACTACGATCACGTCCGCCGAACGGTCATTCTCGAACCGCGGGGATCGAACGCACTGGTCGGCGCGCTCCTGGTTGCGCCGACGCGCGGCGACTGCGCTGCGGGCGTACTGTTTTTCAATAACACCGGATACCTGGGCATGTGCGGGCACGGCACGATTGGCGTCGCGGTCACCCTCGCACGTATGGGAACCATAGAGCCGGGCGTATCACGCATCGAGACCCCGGTTGGTGTCGTCTCGGTGAACCTGGTCGACGCCAACACGGTCACGGTGGAAAACGTGGCCAGCTACCGGTATCGCAGCAATGTCACGGTGGAGGTTCCCGACCTCGGTCCGGTCACGGGCGATATCGCATGGGGCGGCAACTGGTTCTTCCTCGCCAAAGACACGCCATATCCCATCAACCTCGACAACGAACGGCAGCTCACCGATGCGGCCCTGAAAGTCCAGCGCGCACTTCGCGAGCAGGGCATCACCGGACGTGACGCGGGCGACATCGATCACATCGAGTTTTTCTCGGGCGCGCTTGCCGCCGACGCCAATAGCCGAAATTTCGTGTTGTGCCCCGGCGGCGCCTACGACCGCTCGCCCTGCGGCACGGGCACGAGCGCGAAAATAGCCTGCCTGGCCGATGCCGGTACCCTCGCGCCGGATACAGACTGGGTCCAGGAGAGCGTCATAGGGAGCCGCTTTGTCGCACGTTATTCGCTCGGTCCCAAGGGTGAAATTATTCCCAGCATTACCGGCCGGGCGTTCGTTTGTGCCGAGGGTTCGCTGGTGCAACAGCCAGGCGATCCGTTCGCCGAGGGAATCGGCTAGTGACCGGTAACAGTGTCATCGTTGTCGGCGCAGGCCATATCGGCATCGCCTGCGCGCATTATCTGCATCGCGACGGGCACGATGTGACCGTGATCGATCGCGCGAGTGTCGGCGGCGCCTGTTCGCACGCCAACTGCGGATTCCTCGTGCCGAGCCACGTGCTGCCGTTGACCGAACCCGGCGCTATACGGACCGGGCTCAAGTCGCTTTTCCAGCCCAACGCGGCATTTCGCGTGAAACCGCAGCTACGCCCGGCGCTGTACCGCTGGATGTTCGAGTTCGGCCGGCGCTGCACTCATCATCAGATGCTCAAGGCCGGTGCCGTGCTCAACGAAATCCTGACAGCCTCCATGCTCGAGTACCAGCAGCTGTTCAGCGACGCGTCGATGCAATGCGAATGGCGCGACAACGGCATGCTGTTTGTCTTCCGTACCGATGAGGCGCTGCGTAAGTTCGGTCGCACTGACACGATGCTGGCCAGTGAGTTTGGTCTGGCCGCGCGCCACATCGACGGAGCCGAGTTGCCCGACTTCGAGCCGGCCCTGCTCGAAGACCTTGCAGGCGCCTACTATTACGAAGATGACGGTCATCTTCGACCCGACAGGTTGAATAGCACCTGGTCGCAGCGCCTGACCGACGACGGCGTTACGTTTATTGAGAATTGCAGCGTGAATACCGCCACGACAAAAGGCGATCGGATTGCGGGCCTGCAAACGTCACAGGGACTGCTGCAGGCTGATCGCTACGTGTTCGCCACAGGCGCCTGGTCGGCTGAGTTTGAGGACGCCCTGGGCTGCCGCATCCCGGTCGAGCCCGGCAAAGGTTATTCCGTAACGATGACCCAGCCCGAGATCATGCCCAGCCACCCCATGCTGGTGCCCGAAAAACACATCGGCATCTCGCCCTTTGACAGCAGCTACCGCATTGCGTCGATGATGGAATTTTCCGGCTTCGACGACAGCATTCCGCGAACGCGCATCGAGCAGCTCAAAGACTCGGCCCGGCCGTACCTGAAGACGCCCGAGGGCCCGGTGGAGGAAGATACCTGGTACGGCTGGAGACCGATGACGTGGGATAGCCTGCCGATCATCGGCCGGGTGCCACGGCTCGCGAACGCCCTGCTTGCGACGGGACACAACATGCTGGGTCTCAGCCTCGCGCCAATGACCGGTAAGGCCATCGCCGACCTTGTTGCCGAGCGGCCGAGTGACCTGCCGCTCGACGCGCTGTCGCCAGCGCGTTTTTCCTGAGCAACAGGCTGGCTCAGGACAGCCCTCGCCGCTGCTCGATGTAGTCGTTGGCCTTCGCAACAAAAGCATTCATATTCCTGCGCTGCTCCGGCTTCAACATTTGCCGGAACGGACCCGTGAACAATACGAATATCACCAGCGGGAAGAGCAGGAACGGGCCGAACAAGCCCCACAGAAACAGGGCACCAAACACGATGAGTCCGAGAAGGACTTTTGGCAGGCCGAATACCAGTCCCAGCAGACCGCCCCAATCGAGGGTCTCGACGACTTGTTCCCCGGAGTCCATGCTCTGAGGCACAGGCGTGCGCACTGCGAAGTTCCCCGCATTCGGGTCAGTGCGCCCGCCAGCGTGATGCGCTGCCTGGGTGATGTGTCGATGCCGCTTCGAAAGGTTTGACGTGTACGCTTCTTCGCCCAGGCGACGGAGCAACGCATGCGCCTCGCCTGCTTCCATGCTGGCAGGGAACTTGCGAATGATCTTTTTGCTCAGCGAGATTGCCCGAGACCGATGGCGGCTGTTTTCGCGCGACTCGCCAAATGTGATGCACTGGAACGCATACTGCGCTTCATGCAGGAGTTTTTCGGCGCTCGCCATTCGTAGCTCGATACCATCGCTGATTGCGGAACGATTATGATGACACAATGCAGCTGACACGCAACAAGGGACTGATCGCGGTCATCGCCTCCATGGTCATCGTGAATCTCGTCTATGGCCTGACGCTACCATTGTTGTCGCTGGTGCTCGATGCACAGGGCGTTAGCAAAACGATTATCGGCTTGAGTATCGTGGCCCAGGCGTCTGCCGGCGTCGTCATCGCCCCGGTCGCGTCGCGACTCATCGTGCACGTGGGTGCTGCGCGGATCATGCAGCTTGCCACGATCGTGGCCGCCGTGACGTTGATCCTGCTCGGCATCTGGCAGAATGTTATCGGCTGGTTCCCGCTGCGTTTCCTGCTTGGTGCCGCGGCCGCACTCCTGTGGTCTGCGAGCGAAACCGTCATCAACGAGCTTGCCGACGAGAACTGGCGCGGCCGGATCATCGGCGTGTACGGCTCGGCTGGCGCGGCTGGCTTTGCACTGGGACCACTGGTGCTCGTTGCAACGGGCACCGCGGGTTTGCTGCCGTTTGTGGTCACGGCCGGACTGGTCATGCTCGCGAGCCTGCCACTGTTCTGGCTGCACGACCAGGCCGATCACGGTGCGGGCAGGCACGAGTCCGGCCTGCTGCGCGTCTTCCGTATCGTCCCGCATATCATGCTGTTGAACCTGACCTACGCCGCGGCGGTAGAGGCCTTCATTGCCTTCTTCCCTTTGTTCGGCGTTCATATCGGGCTCGGCGAAGCGCGCAGCCTGTCCCTGCTGACAACATTCGCGCTCGGCGGCGTGTTCCTGCAGCTTCCCCTGGGCTGGCTAGCCGATCATGTCCGCCGGCATACATTACTGCTCACTTGCCTCGTTCTGACAATGACAGGCTTCGCGATTCTTCCCGAGTTCATTGCGCGGCCACTCGCCGGTCCGACATTCGCCTTTGCGCTGGGTGGTGTCGAGGGGATGATCTACGCGCTGGGCGTCATCCTGTTGGGCCAGCGGTTTCGCGGCGCCGACCTTGCCGCGGCCAGCGTCCTGTATACCGGCATGTGGGGTGCCGGGACGATGATCGGACCGCTGGTCGTGGGCGCGGGCATGGACATCTTCGGCGATGCCTCGATGGCGTACCTGATCAGCGGCATCTTCCTCTGCTACCTGCCGGTTTTCTGGATTTCGCAACGACGCGAGCCGGATTCCGTCTAGCGCTCAACTAATCCAAGCACCAGCGCGATCAGCAGGATTGGCGGGATAACAAAGCGCATCATGGTGTTCGCATACAGGTAGAAAATGCCATCCCGAACGCCCAGCCCTTCGAGTTTCGTCTTCTTCGGCACCAGCCAGCCGAAAAAGATGGACGTCAGTGTCGCGCCTATGAGCAGCAGGATGTTCGCCGCAAACCACTCGAGCAGGTCGAATATCGTTTCCTCAGCGAGCGCCGGCACAAAGCTGAGCGGATAGAAATCCGACCAGTCGCCCAGCGACATGATCGTCGTGATTCCGATCAGCCAGATACTGCCGACGAAATACAAAATGCCCTTCTCGCGTGGAATACTCCAACGTTCATCGACCCATGACACCACCGCCTCGGCGCCGCCCAGGCAAGAAGACAGCGCGGCAACGATCAGGAGCAGGAAGAACACGCCGCCGAAGAACTGTCCGCCGGCCATCTGGCCGAAGGCGAGCGGCAATGTCTGGAAAATGAGTCCCGCGCCCCCGCCGGGCTCGAGGCCGAACTGGAACACGAGCGGAAAAATAACAAAGCCTGCCAGCATCGCCACGCCCGTGTCCGCCAGAATAATGATCACCGAGGACCGGGGAATCGAAAAGTGTTCCGGCAGATAGGAACCGAAGGTAATCATGGTGGCCATCGCCACGCCGACCGAGAAGAACGCCTGCCCGATGGCAATCATGATCGTCTTGGGTGTGACCTTGGAAAAATCGGGTTGCAGCAGGAAATCGACGGCACTGCGCATATCGCCCGCGATGGCGCTGTACACAACCATGACGATGATCGCGCCAAACAGCACCGGCATCAGGATCTTCGCGGCCTGCTCGACGCCTCTTTGCACACCTCGCCTGATGATGACGACGATCAATAGATTGACGACCGTATGCCAGAACAACAGGCGCCACGGGTTGGCCATGAGTCCGGCGAACATTGTCGTCGAACGTTCGGCGTCGAGCCCGTCGAACTGCCCCGTGACGCCGCGCACGAAATAGTCGAAGGTCCAGCCCGACAACACCGTGTAAAACGAAAGGACAACGAAGACACAGACTATGGCCAATGTCCCCACGGCGCCCCACAAGGTCGATCGGCCACTGGTTCTCGCGACCACGCGGTAGCTTCCTGCTGGATCGCTGCGTCCCAGGCGGCCTATCGCAAGTTCGGTGACCAGCAGCGGCAAGCCAATGGCGAATGCACACAGCAGGTAGATGATGACGAAGGCACTGCCGCCATTTTCCCCAACGACGTAGGGAAAACGCCAGATGTTTCCAAGGCCGACCGAAAAGCCGATGGCTGCAAGCAGGAACCCGCGCCGCGACGACCATTGCTCGATTGATCCAGCTGTACCCATTGTCGACACTCCCCCAAAGACGAACCATAACAGGGAGACGACATTAATTCGGATACCGCCCCCATTTGGATTATGTCGAGCCGTATCAGTTGTAACTTCTTCTCGCCCTTGCCTATACTCGGCTGGGAGTTTGGGACCATATATTCATTAAATTGGGGATCAATAATGAAGAAATTGCTAGCTGCCGGAGTTTGTTTGTTGCTCGTGTCCGGCCCGAGCGTTGCAGATCACGCATGGAGTGATTACCACTGGGCACGAACCACGAGCTCTTTCGACCTCGTCTTTGTCAACAGCACAACCGTTGGCTGGGACTCCTATGTCAGTCAAGCCGTCTCCGACTGGAGTGCGTCGGCCGTTTTGAACATGGTCGAGGATCCTTCCGGTAGCGAGTCACGCCAGGTACGGCGCCGGTGCAATGGATCGGACGGACAGGTGAGAGTCTGCAATCTCGCCTACGGCAACACCGGCTGGCTCGGCATCGCCGGTATATCGCTTGATGCCAACGGCCACATCACAACCGGATACACGAAACTCAACGATACCTATTTCGATCAGGCGTACTATGACACGCCCGCGTGGCGGCTGAGCGTGACCTGCCAGGAGCTGGGCCACAACGTGGGCCTCGGGCACCAGGACGAAGACTTCAACAACCAGTCGCTCTTCAGCTGCATGGACTACCAGGACCCGCCATTCGAGTTTCCCAATCAACACGACTACGATCAGCTCGAAACAATCTATGGCCATACTGACAGCTACGACTCATACACCGGTGGTGGTGATTCCGGTGGCGGTGGCAGCTGTAACGCGCCGCCAGGAAAAGGTTGCAACAAAGCAGGCATCGGCAGCGACAACGCAAATAACGGGTGGGGTATCTCTCTCGGCCGCCGCGGCCAGCAGGAGACCTTCATGCGTATTGATCCGGATGGCACCCGGCATCTCGTGCACGTCACCTGGGCGATAGGCTTCTAATCCCGAAGGCAACTTCCAGTACATGCAAAAAGGCCATCTCGATCGAGATGGCCTTTTTCTTATACGGTGATCCGCGTTCGCTACTCGGGCTCGACCCAGCCGCTCATGGTCGCCATCTCGGTACCCCCGTCGGTCCAGATGTAACCATCCGTGTTGACGCCGCCGTCGGTCCAGATGTAGCCCTGCATATTGACGGTGCCGTCGGTCCAGATATAGCCGTTCGAGTTAACGCCGCCATCGGTCCAGAGATAACCCTCGGTCCAGAGATAGCCATCGGTCCAGAGATAACCATCGGTGAACACGCCGCCGTCGGTCCAGATATACCCGTTAGTCCAGATATAGCCCGCCTCTCTCGCGTCGAGGTCGCCCATGAGGTAGAAGTTGCCTTGCTCATCCTGGTTGGCATGGCCACCGAAATGCTGAAATCCGTCAATGTCGTTGTCGATATGCAGCCCATTGTTTGCGCAGTCGACGTTCTGGTTGGTCACGGCGGCGAGGGCATCGACGAGGCCGGCGCCCTGCTGGAAAACACTGTAGGTTAGCGACGCGTTGCCGCCGTTACCCGTTACTGCAGGTTTCGCGGCAGACAGGATCTTGCACTTGAGTTCATCGACGCTGCGCCAGGCTTCGGCCTCGAGCGCGAGTGCGGCGATGCCCGAGACAACCGCAGTCGACTGCGACGTACCCGACATTTCGAAATACATGTCGCTCGCGTAGAAGTCGGGGTAGGTCGTCGCCAGCATCGAGCTTCCCTGCACGAGCCCCAGCATGTGGCCTCCCGGCGCAACGACGTCGGGTTTGACGAATCCTTCGTACGTCGGGCCCGCCGATGAGAACGTTGCAAGTTTGTCGTCGGCATCATCGTGCGGTGTGAAATTATCTGTCATCGCACCGACGGTCATGACGTAAGGTACGTTACCCGGCACGCCAATCGTCATGGGATCCGGGCCACTGTTACCCGCAGCCGCAACAACGAAGATCTCGTGCTGCCACGCCACCATGACCGCCTGGTTGATGGGGTCATCCCAGTAGTGCGAGCGCACCGGTGCACTGAACGAAAGATTAAGCACTCGTATTTTGTGCTTCGATTTATTCGAAACAACCCAGTCAATCGCGCGTACGACGTCAGCGTAAGTCCCGTGACCGGTTTCGTCGAAGGCCTGTACGGAGATGAGTTTTGCCCCGGGCGCGATTCCGTTATAGGCGCCGTCTGCCGTCGCCAGGCTGGAAACGGCAATGCTCGCAACGTGGGAACCGTGGCCACCGGGATCATCACCGCTAATGGCCGACTTTGACTCCTTATCCTCCATGGCATTGTAGAGCCCGCTCAAACGGGTTCTTCCCGCGGGGTTGTAGCGAATACCGTCATGTTTCCAGAGGCCGGTGTCGAGCACGGCGATACCGACGCCCGCTCCTGTGTAGCCCATGTCATGCACGGCATGCGCGTTGACCAGCGAGGCGTAGTGCGTGTCCACAGTGGTGTAGTTGCTGCCGCTGTTGCTGCCGCCGGGCTTGCCGGCCACCTCAACCGCTTCATTGCTGTACACACGGCGTACAGCTCCATTGCTGCGCAACGCGGCAACCTGCTCCTGAGTCAGATCAGCAGCGACGGCACGGATTATCCCAAGCTCATGGGTAACGTCGACACCGTATTCGCTCATGACGGACTGAATCTCGTTAAGGGTCTTGCCCTGCACGATGTAGCTCGACGTCTGGGCGGAATCATTGTTTCCTGCAAGGAACGACATTGCAGTCACCGCGACAGCTGACAGCGCGACGAAGGCGCTCACGACACGTCGATCTCGGGTAGATTTCATTTGCTCACAGCCTTGTTTTTGTGTTGAGCAAATACTATTCGGCGCGAGGGTTCTCCACCCGTGTACGCCGCAATTCGGCCCCGGACATTTTGTGACGTGGATCACATAATGCCGGTGTCAAATCGCCCACTGCGGCGAACCAGGCGGGTCCGCCCGGCAGCAGGTGGGTTGGCTGTCCTGAGGCCCGGCGCCCGTTAGGCGCCGCTCATGTTCCGAAGTGGTAGCTCCCGCACGCGTGTTCCAGTCGCCGCAAAATACGCATTAGCGATTGCCGGCGCGACCGGCGGCACGCCGGGTTCGCCCACACCGCCCGGCGGCGCATTGGACGCCACGACGTGCGTGTGAATCACCGCGGGCGTCTCACTCATCCGCATCACGGGGTAGGTGTCGAAGTTCCCCTGCACTATCGCGCCGTCCTGCGCGGTGATTTCACCGTGCAGGGCAATACTCATGCCGAAGATCGCGGCGCCTTCCATTTGCGAATGAACCCGGTCTGTATTGATGACCGTTCCGGCATCGATACATGTCCAGATATCACGGACAACTGGCCTGCCCTGCTCGTCGACACTGACCTCGGCGGCCGTCGCCACATAGGCAAGGAACGAGCGATGCACCGCGATACCCAGGCCATGACCGTCGGGCAGCTTCCTGCCCCAGCCCGCCATGTCCGCGACTTTTTCTACAACGGCCGACAGGCGGCCCGTGTCGATCGGATGCTGCTCCAGGTCCTGGCCGTAGTTGGTGTACTTTGCACCGTCGTCGGCAGGATCGATCTTCCGTGGCGGTCCGATCATCTCAAGCAGGTGCTCTTTCGGATCCCTGCCCTTCAGGTGTGCGAGCTCATCGACGAAGCTGCCGGCGCCAAACGCATGAAAGACGTTGCAGACGGAACGCAACCAGCCGATACGCACATGCGCTATCGCGTCGCAGGTTTCCGAACGCATGTTGGGCACATCCCACGGGCTGTCGAGGACGCCCAGGTCGAGTTCGAAGCCGCTGGGTCCCGTGACGCCCGGCGCGAACGTCGAGGCGATGGAGGGGAAGCTCGTGCGATGCAACAGGCTGACCGTCTTGCCATCGGCATCCATGCCGGCGCGGAAGTATTGCGCGCTCACCGAGTGCAGGTAGCCGTGACGAATATCGTCTTCCCGCGTCCACGTCACCTTCACCGGACGCCCGGTCTCCCTTGCAAGCCACGCCGCCTCGACGATGAAGTCGGGCTTCGACTTGCGGCCGAAGCCGCCGCCCAGCAGGGTCACGTTTACGGTCACCTGCTCTTGTTCGAGACCCAGCACGCCTGCAACCGTGTTGCGCGCACTCTGCGGGTCCTGGGTGCATGCCCAGACCTCGCAGCTCCCATCTTCATTGATCCACGCCACTGCGGCGGGCGGCTCCATGGGCGCCTGCGACAGGTGGGGTGCATAGTAGATTGCGTCGAATGTGCTGTCGGTTTCGATGTCGGCGTCGCCCCGGTTCAGGACGGTGGTGCCGGGAGCCGATGAGGACGCAATCAGGTCTTTCTTGTAGGTCTCGCTCGTGTACGTTGCATTCGCGCCGCGATCCCAGTCGACCGCAAGCGCCTTGCGTCCTTCGATTGCAGCCCAGGTGTTACTTGCCAGCACGGCGATGCCGCCCTGCGCATTGAACATCGGCGGCGACGTGGGCTCAGGCATGCGAATGACGTCGGCGACGCCCGCGACCGCCTTCGCCGCGGCCTCGTCATAGCCGGTCGCCGTGCCGCCGAACGCCGGGCAGCGTTCGATGGACGCGTGCAACATGTCAGGCACCACGGTGTCGATGCCGTACATGGCGCCGCCCGTCGTAAACGCCATGCCGTCAATCGTGTCCATCGGCTTGCCGATGTAGCGGTAGTCCTCCGGGGACTTGAAGGCCGCTTTGTCCGGCTGCGGCATTCCGCTCGCAACATCGACGAGGTCTCCGTAGCCGGCTGACTTGCCGCTGGCCTCGTGATGCACGGCGTGCTGGCGGGCGACGCACTCTTCGGCCGGGACGCCCCACGTGGAAGCGGCCGCGGCAATCATCATGTCACGCGCCGTGGCGCCGGCGTTTCTGAGCAGGTCGAAATGGCGTCGAATACTCGTCGACCCATCGGTGTTCTGGTCGCCGTACTTCTCGTGACCGATCGCCTGGACAACGTCGATCATGTCCCAGTTCGCCTCCATCTCATCCGCGATGATCTGGGGCAGCGAGGTACGAATACCCTGGCCCATTTCCGAGCGATGACAAACGATATCGACCCGGCCATCGTTGCGAATATTGACGTAGACATTGGGCATCACCGAGGCGCTCGCTTTTGCGACGGGCCCGTCTGTCGCGACATCGGGCTGGCACGCGCTACCGAACGTGACGGCAAATACGAGACCACCACCAGCCTGGCCGGTGCGCTTCAAAAACTCACGGCGATCGATTTTCCGGACTTCGCTCATGATTTGTCCTCCGCGGCCTTGTGAATCGCCTGGCGGATTCTCGGGTACGTACCGCAGCGGCAAATGTTGCCGTTCATCGCGAGATCGATATCGTCATCCGTCGGGTCCGGATTGCGTTCAAGCAAGGCGGCGGCCGTCATGATCTGGCCGGACTGGCAGTATCCGCACTGCGCGACATTGAGCTCGCGCCAGGCTACCTGCACTGGATGACTGCCGTCGCTGGAAAGCCCCTCGATCGTCGTGATATTGCGGCCCGCGGCGATTGACGCCGGTACCGCACAGGAACGTACCGGCTGGCCGTCGAGGTGCACGTTGCAGGCACCGCAGAGTGCCTTGCCGCAGGCGTATTTTGTACCGGTCAGTCCGGCAATGTCACGAATCGCCCACAGCAGCGGCATCGTCGGATCCACATCGAGACTTACAGCCTCGCCATTCAGTTCGAACTCGATCGCCATTTCGCCCCTCATTCAACACACGGTGGAGAAGTACCAATCATAGCCCAGAATGGCGCGGGAAATTACAGCCGCTCGAAGGCGGGCGCATCGTCCAGTCGGAATTCAACAGGCTCGCCGGCAACAGGACACTGGAACGCCAGCAAATAAGCAGTCAGCTGCAGATCCTGGTCGTCATTCGCGGCATTGCCGTACAGGCGATCGCCAACAATCGGGAAACCTGCCTCCGCGAGGTGGCGCCGCACCTGGTGTTTGCGGCCGGTCGCAGTGCGCACCTCCACCAGCGACCGGCCATGTTCAATACGCACAAAGTAAATTTCGCTGGCTGCCGGCTTGTTCTCGATCGGCGTCTCGACACGCAGCGGATTCGGCTGTGTCGAAAAGTCACCGGCCACCCAGGCGCGATAGCGTTTCTCAACCTTCCTGTCTCGAAACAAGGACGACAGCGCGGCGGCGATCGATCTGGAATGCGCGACCAGGATCAGGCCGTTCGCGGCGCGATCCAGGCGGTGCACGACGAACGCCGGCCGTTCCGGCAGCAAGTGCCGTTCGGCCCAACGGGTGATCGTACAATGGTCGCCCCACTTCGAGCCTTGCGAGCGCAGGCCGAAAGGCTTGTTCCAAACCGTATAGCCGCCGACATCGGCGACCAGCTGCGGTTCAGCCGGGGCCTCGGCGAGCACATCCGGGTCGTAATACAGGTGGATCTCGTCGCCCGTGCGCAGTTCGCGTTTCGCACGCCTCAGCCGTTGCGTGTTCTTGCCGCGCGTTACCCAGACAGCCCCTTTGGTCATTGCCGCCTTGAGCTGCCCTTTCGAGAGACCGCTCGCGCTATGCAGCAGGTCGACCGCAGTCCCAGCGGGCGACTCGACGACGATATGTTTTTCTATGCGATCTGCCGGGCTTTTCACCCGTGCATCTTAACGCTGCACCCGCCCAGACGCATCGCCACCCATGAGATGGAGTACCTCGGCCTTGCTCACCCGGTTGAAGTCGCCCTGGATCGTATGCTTCAGGCAACTCGCCGCGACCGCAAATTCCAGCGACTGTTGGTGATCGTCGTAAAAATTCAGGCCCGCAATCAGGCCCGACGCAAAGCTGTCACCGCCACCGACGCGGTCAACAATGTCGGTGAGTTCGTAATGCTTCGACAGGTAAAAGCCGTTCGCGTCCCGCAGACACGCTGACCAGCCGTTGCGGTCCGCGCTGCGAGATTCCCTGAGCGTGACCGCGATGACGGACATGTCCGGAAAGGTCTCGAGCACTTTTGTCGTCAGTGCCTCGTACTTGGTCGTGTCGAGTGCACCGCTTTCCACGTCGACGTCCGCGTGGATATCCAGGCATTTCTGGCAGTCTTCTTCGTTCGCGATGCCAACATCGACGTACTTGACCAGTTCCCGCATGACCTCGGGCGCCGACTTGCCGTACTTCCAGAGCTTGCCCCGAAAGTTGAAGTCGCAGGATACCGTCACGCCGTGTTGCTTCGCTGCCTTGCAGGCGGCGAGCGACATATCCGCTGCGCTTTGGCTCAACGCCGGCGTGATGCCCGTAATGTGAAACCACTTGGCGCCCTTGAACACCGCGTCCCAGTCGAAATCATCCGGGCCAGCTTCACAGATGGACGAACCCGCCCGATCGTAGACCACCTTCGACGGGCGTTGATTGGACCCGGTCTCGAGGAAGTAGATACCAACACGATCGCCCTGGCGGACAATTCGGGACGTATCGACACCGAACTTGCGCAACTCCCTGATTGCACCTTCGCCGATGTCATTGTCCGGGAGGGCCGAAACAAAACCCGCATTGAGACCGTAATTCGAGAGCGACACGGCAACGTTCGCCTCGCCGCCACCGAAAGTGGCTTCGAGTTGCGGTGACTGGAAAAAGCGCTCGTGGTCGGGAGACCTCAGGCGCAGCATGATTTCCCCAAGACTAAGAAAGTCGGTCATTTTTGTTCTCCTCGTGCTTGCCTGGCGATCTCTACGGCCTCCCTCGCAAGCGTTGATATCTGGTCGTAATCGCCTTTGGCTATGGCGTCTGCGGGCGTCAGCCAGCTGCCACCGCAAGCCAGGACCGCCGGCACCGCGAGGAACTCCGCCAGGTTGCCCGGCGACACCCCACCTGTCGGCATGAAGCGCATGTGCCGGAAGACGCTAGACAGTGCTTTCAGCGCAGGCACCCCGCCGGCGATGGAGGCCGGGAAGAACTTCACGACATCGAGACCCAGGTTGTGCGCGTGCTGCACTTCGCTGGGCGTCACGATGCCGGGATACACCGGAACCCCGCGCGCTTTGGCCGTAGCGACAACGCCATCGTCGAGTCCCGGGGAAACGATGAACTTCGCACCCGCGTCAACCGCGGCGTTGGCCTGCTCGGCGGTCAATACGGTACCGGCCCCGGCGATCATTTCCGGCACCTCCTCCGCCACGGCCTGCAGGCATTCCAGCGCGCGATCGGTCCGGAATACGACCTCCGCGACCGTCAGGCCACCGGCGGCAAGCGCCCGCGACACCTGGACCGCTGTTGCAGGATCGTCGGACTGTACGAGGGGGACGACCGGTACGGCTTGCAGTGTGGTG
>SHLT01000044.1 GCA_004282875.1 Chromatiales bacterium
AGATCGACCGCGGCGGCCAGGTGACCTTTCACGGGCCCGGCCAGCTCATGGTGTATCCGCTGATCGACATTCGACGCGCCAATATTGGTGTCCGCAAGCTGGTCACGGCGCTCGAGCAAAGCGTTGTCGATCTTGCCGCCGACTATGAGGTCGGAGCAGCGGCTCGTGCCGACGCCCCAGGCGTGTATGTCGGCGACGATAAGCTCGCGAGCGTGGGACTGCGCATTCGGCGCGGCTCCAGCTTCCACGGCATGGCGTTAAACGTCGACGTCGATCTCGAACCCTTTACACGCATCAATCCCTGCGGCTATGCCGAACTCGAGATGACCGACCTGCATCGTCTGGGCATTGCGTTGCAGCTTGAAGATACGGCCGAGAAGCTGTTGCCGTATTTCCTGCGGCATCTCGACTAGTTGTCGCCGTTCACAGCGCGGCCAGCCGTTCCGGCGTACCAACGTCAGCCCATAGCCCCTCGTAGAGCGAGCCGGACAATTGTCCGTGGTCGGCTGCTTCGCGCAGCAACGGCGCGAGCGGAAAGCGGCCGGCTTCGCAGCCGTCGAAAAATGCCGGGCGATAGATCGCAACACCGCTAAACGTATGTTGCGCGTGCTCGCCGTTTCGAATCAGCCCTTCTTCGATATCGAAGTCACCGTGCTCGCGATAGTCTGGTGTCGGCACCAGCACCAGGTGACCGAGATGCCCGGCGCCAAGTTCGACGCGCGGCACGGGCATATCCGTGTAGATGTCGGCATTCACAACCAGGAAGGGCTCATCGCCGAGATACGGTAGCGCCTTGTGGATACCGCCGCCCGTCTCGAGGATGTTATCGCCTTCCTGGCTATAGATGACGTCGAGCCCGTACTGCTCTCCGGATCCAACGCGCTCGACAATCTTGTCGCCGAGCCAGCCCAGGTTGATGACGACCGTCCGAATACCCGCCGCCCGCACATTCCGGAGATGGCGCTCGAGTAAGGTCTCGCCGCGAACCTCGACCAGCGATTTGGGAACCTCGTCGGTTAGCGGGCGCAGGCGCTCACCTCGCCCTGCAGCGAGAATCATCGCCCTCATGCGGAGGCTTCCAGCCCGGGGAGAACGCGAGCCTCGATAAGGTCGATGAGCGGCCCGAGTTCATCGTAGCGCGGACCGAGTTCGACGACGTACGATAGTGTTCTCGGAATATCGGCCATATAACCCGGCTTGCCATCGCGGTGATTGAGACGCGAGAAAATACCTGCGGCTTTCAAGTGCCGTTGCACGCCCATGAGTTCGAAGTAGCGGCGGAACTGTTCCTCGTCGACGCGCTCGTGAATTCCGGCACCGAGGCCATTGTAAAAATCAAGCGCCCATTGCCGGACCTGGGCAACCGGCCATTGCACGTAGCAGTCCTTGAGCAGTGACACGAGATCGTAAGTCAGCGGCCCTTCAACCGCGTCCTGGAAGTCGAGTATCCCGGGATTGTCGGTCCCCGTTTGCATGAGGTTGCGAGAATGATAGTCCCGGTGCACAAACACCTGGGGCTGATCGAGGGCGTTCGCGACCAGCAGATTGCAGCAGTCCTGCCAGGCACCCTCCCGCTCATCATCAAACTCGATACCCAGGTGTGTTCCGCACAGCCAGTCATGAAACAGCGACAGCTCGAAGCGTAGGAGTTTTTCATCGTAGGGGGGCAGCTGCGACTGGTACGCCGACCCGCGACGCTGCATCGCGAGCAGCGCCTCAAGCGCATCTGCATAAAGCTGGGGCGCGACCGTCGCGTCGTGCCGCAGGATGTCCAGGTACTGACGCGTGCCGAGATCGGTCAGTAGCAGGAACCCCTCGTCAAGATTGGCTTCGACAACGCGTGGTGCATTGAGCTGCATGGCTTCGAGATAGCCGGCGACCCGCACAAACGGCAAGCTGTCTTCCTGAGCGGGAGGCGCGTCCATTGCGATGAAACTTTTGTCGCCCGACTGCAATCGAAAGTAGCGGCGGAAACTCGCGTCCTCGGACGCGGGGACCGGCTGGCAGTCCGCGACGGCATCGATGCCATCGATCCAGGCTTGCAGGGCGACCAGGCGGGCATCGGCCGGGGCTGTGGAACTCTCGATTTCAGTTCTCCGTAACGCGTTGAAGCACCTCGGGAAAAAGAGGCGATCTCATCAATATTGAAGGTATCAAATCCCAATGCTTGATAACATCCCGTTACCACAAGCTCTGGCCCATGGCTGATCCGAAAACCGTTTTGTCTGCGAAATCACTGATTCTTGCCTGCACGCTGCTGGCCGTGACTCAAGCACAGGCCGCGGACGAACTGGTGTGCGAAACCTCGATCGGCCAGCCGCTGGCTGTCGACTCGTCGTGGCGCGAGGGCGTATTGCCAGATCCGAGGACCATCCAGCTCGAAACCGGCGCCATTGACGCGCAGTTGGGCGATGAGCCGACTGCCAGTATGACCGGGGGCGTACTGCTGCGGCGCGATGACAAGCTGGCCGGCGCCGACTCGGCGCGCTTCGACCCCGAGCAGCAAGCGCTGTTTCTCGAAGGCGGCGTCCGCTACGAGGATCCCGGCACGCAAATCCTGAGCCAGTCAGCCGAGTTCGGCTACGGGACCGGTCGCATTCGCTTCGAAGGCGCCGAGTTCTCGCTGGGCAGCAGCGATGGGCGCGGTGCGGCGAGCGCCCTCGAGATCAATGAAAACGGCACGCTGTCACTGGGCGGCGTGGAGTATACGACGTGCCCGCCAGGGTCCGAAGACTGGCTGTTGCAGGGCAAGTCCATTGTCCTTGATACGCGTGAGGGCGTGGGCACGGCCAAAGGGATGAAGCTGCGTTTCAAGGACGTTCCTATCCTCTACCTGCCCTACATGTCGTTTCCGATTGGCGACGCACGCAAATCGGGCGTACTCACGCCTGAAATAGGGAGCTCCGGGCGCAGCGGTAACGAGATTCGCGTGCCCTATTACTGGAATATCGCACCCAATTACGACGCGACGATCACGCCGCGGCTGCTGACGAGTCGCGGCCTGCAACTCGAAACGCAGTTTCGCTACCTGACCGTGCGCAATGAAGGCTCCATCACCGCCGACTACCTCCCCGATGACAGCCTGATCGACGATTCCCGCCACCAGATCCGCTTCGGTCATCAAACGCTCTGGGACAACGGCTGGCGTAACCGCATCAATTTCCGTGAAGTGTCGGATAGCCAGTACTTCGAAGACCTCGGCGGCAGCCTGAGTATCTCGAGTATTACGCACCTGAATCGTCACGTAAGTTTCGACTACCACTCGCAACACCTCTCGTTCTTCGCGCAGGCGCAGGACTACCAGACGATTGACGATGCCATCCTGCCCACGGAGGAACCGTACCGGCGCCTCCCGCAGGTTCTCGTCTCTGCCGACTGGCCCGTGAGTTTCCTGACACTCGGCATCGACAGCGAACTGGTCAACTTCGACCGCAATACAGGTGTCACCGGGTGGCGTTTCAATGCGACGCCGTCTGTCGAGGTGCCCTTTTCGCGTCCGGGCTGGTTCGTGACCCCGGCCGTCGCACTTGACTATACGCGCTACGACCTCGCGGACACCGTGCCCGGAACCGAAACACAACCCACACGAACCGTACCGATCACGAGCCTCGACACTGGCCTGATTCTCGAACGCACGATGTCTGCCGCCAATCGGATTCAGACGCTCGAGCCACGCATGCTGTACGTCAACATTCCGTACCGTGACCAGGACGGCTTGCCCGTTTTTGACACGATTACACCCGACATCAACCTGGTGCAGCTCTACCGCAAGAACCGCTTCCTCGGCGGCGACCGGGTCGGCGACACGGAGCAGGTCAGCCTCGGCGTAACGACCCGCGTACTCGACCTCGACACGGGCCGCGAGATGATGACCGCGACGATCGGCCAGACGCGCTACTTCAGCGATCGCGATGTGGCCCTGCCCGGAATGCCGGTGTCCACGTTCGAGACGTCGGACTACATCGCACAAGTCAGGTTCGGCTTGTTCAGGAACGTCAATTTCGACATCGGGCACCAATGGGGTACCGGAGACAGCGGCACCACGAAGTCGGAGGCCCGGCTGCAATACAGCCCGGCGCAAAACAAGGTGCTCAACCTCGCGTACCGCTTCCGCCGCGACTCGCTCGAACAGGGCGACCTGTCGTGGTCCTGGCCGATGGCGACACGCTGGAACTTTGTCGGCCGCTACAATTTTTCGTTCCGCGACGAGGAAGTCCTCGAGCAGTTTTTTGGTCTCGAATACGAGAGTTGCTGCTGGGGCCTGCGCCTGGTCTCCCGCCGCCATATCTCGACCCGCGATGGAACTCGTGATTCGTCATTTGGTCTGCAACTGGTACTGAAAGGAATGACGAGCGTCGGCACAGCAGCTGACAAACTGCTCGAACGTGGTATTCTTGGCTATTCTGCAGATCTCCGGTAGTAAAAATTGTTAAAATTCATAAACTTATGCGCTGCCGTCGCATTCGCAACCGCGCCCGTCGCCATTGCCGACGAACTCTCCGAGACGGGTGAGTTTCTCGACGGCGTTGCCGCCATTGTCAACGAAGGTGTGGTCCTCAAGAGCCAGCTACACGAGCAGCTGGACACGATCAAGAAACGCGCCGAGGAAGTGGGCATGGAATTGCCGCCGCCCGAGGTCCTTGAAGAACAGGTCCTCGAACGGCTGATCGTCTCGGAAATCCAGCTGCAGCGGGCCGCCCGAATCGGTCTGACAACGTCGGACGAAGTCCTCAACCGGGCGATCGCCTCGATCGCACAGCAAAACGGTGTGCCGTTCGAAGACATGCCTATGCTCATTGCCCAGGATGGCATGGACTTCGGCGAGTTCCGCCGCGGCCTGAGAGAAGAAATCACGATCAGCAACCTGCGCAACATTGAAGTCGGCGACAGCATCAACGTCTCCGAGCGGGAGATCGAGCAGTGCGTTGCCGACCTCGAGGGCAACGTCGTGGCCAACTCCGACTACGCGTTGTCGCACATCCTGCTGACGCTGCCCGAAGGGGCCGGCGCGGCGCAGATTAGTGAAACCGAGGCGCTTGCGAACAGCATTTACGAGCAGGTTCAGGACGGGGCGGATTTCCGGGAGCTTGCCGTTCGCCATTCGGCAGGCCCGACCGCGCTCGAAGGCGGGTCGCTCGGCTGGATGCAGGGACAACAGGTTCCGACACTGTTTACGGACGTATTGCAGGACATGGGCCGCGGCGACGTTTCGGAACCGATTCGTGCCGCCAGCAGTTTTCATATCGTCAAGGTCGACGATTTGCGCAGTGCCGTGGAGCGCAGCGAAATCGACCAGGCCAAGGTCCGCCACATACTGATCATGCCGAACGAACTTATCGATGACGCCACGGCCAGGCAGCGCCTCGACGAAGCCCTTGCAAAGATTCGCGAGGGCGAAGACTTTGGTGAGCAGGCCAAGTTGCTGTCTGACGACCCGGGCTCGGCGAATCTCGGTGGCGACCTCGGCTGGGCGAGCCCAGACAACTACGCGCCGGAGTTCGCACAAACGATCAGGGACAGCGAGATCGGCGTAATCTCCGAGCCGTTCCGCACGCAGTTTGGCTGGCATATCCTCGAAGTACTGGAGCGCCGCGTCTACGACAACACGGAAGACCTGAAGCAGGCCAACTGCAGCCAGAAGATCAAGGCAGGCAAGATCGAAGAGGAATCCTTGCTCTGGATCCAGCGCCTGCGCGACGAAGCGTTCGTTGAAACGCGGATCTAGTGCCCCTGGCAAAACCACTCGTAGTCACAGCCGGCGAGCCCGCCGGCGTCGGCCCGGAGCTATGTAACGCGCTGCTCGACAGCCCGTATCTGGACGATCTCGTCGTCATCGGCGATCGTCGGCAACTCGACGAGCGACTGACGGTTATCGATACGCCGTTTCCGGTTGAAGTCGCGCCGGGCAAACCCGACTCCGCGAACGCCGCGACCTTGCTCGACGGCCTGCGGGCAGCCGCCAGCGGCTGCCGTGATGGCGACTACGCGGGCATGGTGACGGCCCCGCTTGCAAAAAGCGTCATTGCCGACAGCGGCGTGGACTTTAGCGGTCATACCGAGTTCCTGGCCGAGCTTACCGGCGCGGCTCATCCCGTCATGCTGCTCGTTGCGGGTGACCTGCGCGTCGCGCTCGCGAGTACGCACCTGCCGCTGCGCGACGTCCCCGACTATCTCACCCCGGCGATTATCGAGAGAGTCCTGAGAGTTCTCGACCGGGACCTGCGCGAGAAATTCGGCATCAGCCAACCTGAGATCATCGTCTGTGGACTGAATCCGCACGCCGGAGAAGGCGGGCACCTGGGCAGCGAGGAAAACGACATCATCGCGCCAACCCTCGAAGCGCTCAGGACCGACGGAATGCGGTTGCGCGGCCCGATGCCCGCCGACACTGCGTTCACACCGGCAGCCGGCCACAAGGACGCCGTGCTGGCCATGTATCACGACCAGGGCCTGCCGGTACTCAAGTACGCGGGTTTCGGACACGCCGTCAACGTAACGCTCGGCCTGCCGATCATCCGCACCTCGGTCGATCACGGCACAGCCTTCGACATTGCCGGTACCGGTACCGCGGATCCCGGCAGCCTCTTCGCGGCCGTCGAGCTGGCCGCCAGCATGGCGCAGAGCTGATGGCAAAGCATCGCGCACGCAAGCGGTTCGGGCAGCACTTCCTGACCGACCCCGGCGTGATCGACGCCATCATCCGGGCCGTGCATCCCACTAAGGACGACACTATCGTCGAAATTGGTCCCGGCCAGGGCGCAATCACGGACGCCCTTGCCCGCAATGCGGGGCACCTGCATGCGATAGAGCTGGACCGCGACCTGGTTGCGCGCCTGCGCAGCCAGTACGACCACCAGCCCAACGTCACCGTGCACGAAGCCGACGCGCTGGAATTCGATTTCGCGACATTGGGCGATGAAATCCGCGTCGTCGGCAACCTGCCCTACAACATCTCGACGCCGCTCCTGTTTCATTTACTCAAGTACCGCGACCACATTCTCGACATGCATTTCATGCTGCAAAAAGAAGTCGTGGCCCGCATGGCGGCCGGACCCGGAAGCAAAGCCTACGGCCGCCTGGGAATCATGCTGGGCTGCCATCTGCAGGTGGAATCGCTGTTCGACGTCGAACGCGAGGCGTTTTCCCCGCCCCCCGATGTCCGGTCCGCGGTGGTACGCCTGGACCCGTTGCCGCCCGGCACCTATGACATTGCCGATGAGCCGGGCCTGTCCACGCTTGTCGCGACAGCTTTCATGCAGCGCCGCAAAACGCTGCGCAACGCGCTCCGCAAAGTGGCCGACCACGCCGATTTCGAGGCCGTCGGCATCGACGCGGGTGCACGGCCTGAACAGGTCTCCATTGCCGACTACATCGCGCTGAGCAATCACTTGCGGCAAAAATCACGCTAGAATGCCGGCATGGATGAAGAGCAGCACGATATTCGTATCAAGGTAGCAACGAGCTATGTGGACGACCAGTCCGAGCCCGACGCGGATCGCTACGTCTTTGCCTACACCATCACGATCACCAACGGTGGCAGTGTTCCCGCGACCTTGCGCAGCCGTCACTGGATCATCACCGATGCCAACGGCAAGGTGCAGGAAGTGAACGGTGATGGCGTCGTCGGTGAGCAACCGCACCTGAACCCCGGCGAACGCTTCCGCTATTCGAGCGGCGCCGTTCTCGAAACGCCCGTCGGCGCGATGCAGGGCCTGTATCGCATGGAATCCGACACGGGCGCGAGTTTCGATGCACCGATCGCGGCCTTCACGCTCGCTGTACCCGGGCTGCTGCACTAGAGCCGGCACATGGCGGTCTACGCAATTGGTGACATCCAGGGATGCTACGACCCGTTTCGGCGACTTCTCGACGAGATCGATTTTGACCCGGCGAAGGACACGCTCTGGCTGGTGGGCGACCTCGTCAACCGGGGCCCCAAGTCGCTGAAGACGTTGCGCTTCGTCAAGGATCTCGGCGATGCTGCGATTACGGTGCTCGGCAACCACGACCTGCACCTGCTGGCGCTCGAGGCCGGTTCGGTACGGCATGGCAAGCGTTTCTCGTCGCTAACGAAACTTCTCAACTCGAGCGACTGTGGCGAACTGTGCGACTGGCTGCGGCACCGTCCCCTGGCGCACTACGACGAAGATCTCGAGACGCTGCTCGTGCACGCGGGCACCCACCCGGCCTGGAATGTGAAGAAGACGCTCGCTCGTGCGGCCGAGGTCGAAGACGCATTGCAAGCCGATGGCTATCGCACCTTGCTGGGCAAAATGTACGGCAATACGCCGAATGCCTGGACGGGCAAGCTCAAGGGTTATCCGCGACTGCGCTTTATCATCAATTGCCTGACACGCATGCGCATGATCACGCCCGCGCATCACCTCGCGCTCACGTTCAGCGGTTCGCCGTGGCGCGCACGCAAAGGGATGATCCCCTGGTACGAAGCGCCTGACCCGGCATGGCACGGAACGCGTATCGTATTCGGTCACTGGTCGGCGCTCGGGCTCATTGTGCTGCCCGACCTGGTCAGCCTCGACACGGGCTGCGTGTGGGGCCGGCAGCTGACGGCCGTGCGGCTCGACAAACGTCTGCCGCGCGTCGTACAGGTCGAAGGCGAGTAGATCGCCGCAGGTCCGGCCACAGAAAGCCGCTAGTTTTCGCCAGGAGCCGTGCCGGCCCGTCCCGACAGTTCGTAGAACCGGGCCAGTGCCCGGGCTGCGCGTCGTTGCCGACGGCCCTGTGTATCTTCCAGCACCGCGTAGCTCCGCAGCAAAATCGGCTCTGCCTCGTCATAGCGTCCCTGACGCGTAAATGCATCCGCGATCTCGGTTTGCGTGCCTACGACGAGTTCATGATCGTCGGCGAAATCGTCCTGACGAATCCTGAGCGCCCGCTCCAGAAGGATGAGCGCTTCGTCCGGCCGCCCGGCGGAGTTCAATACGGCGCCGAGTTCGGTCAGCGCGGAGGCCGTGTTCTGGTGGTCGCCTTCATAGGCCGACTCGAAAATCGACAGCGACCGCCGCAGGCTTTCCTCGGCAGCTTCGAGGTCCGCCTTGTCGTGCTGCAGGATGCCCAGGAGAACCAGCGCGTAGCCGACGGACGGGTGGCTGCCGCCGCGCCTTTCGGAGCGCAGCGCCAGGGCCTCCTGCAAAACGATCTCCGCATTCTCGAAGTCGCCGGTCAACTGGTAAACAACCCCCTGCTGCAGCAGAGTTGCCGCGAGCAAATCGTGCTTACTGCCCAGCACCTGTCGAATTGCTATGACCGCGTCGTCAAGCGTCTCGCGGGCGGCATCCAGATCCCCCTTGGTGCGTTGCAGAACACCCAGGTTCTGCAGGTAATAGGCCCTTGCCGGATAGTTCTCGCCCTTTGTCTTCTCGACGATGTCGATTGCCTCGATGAGCAACGCCTCTGTTTGATCGAGATCACCCTTCACTTGAAGTATGCGCGCCAGCGTTGCTTTTGACGCCGCCAGTTTGATGCGGACTTCGTCGTCAGGTTCGGGGCCAGCATCGGCGTCCAGTTGCACGAGAATAGCGATGCTTCGCTCAATGGTAGACTGCGCGCGATCGAGATCACCACTGCGATTGTGCAGGTTGGCGAGATTGCGCAGATTTTCTGCAACCTCGTTTGATATTTCCCCGTATTCCCGCGTATTGATCAAGACCGCTGACTCCAAAAGTGCACGGGCTCGAGAGTATTCGGCACTCTGCGTCAGCGTCTGGGCGAGATCGTCTTTGGTCGCAGCGACTATGGGATGATCCGGCCCGTACAGTTCTGTTTGTCGAGTCAGCGCCATCTCGAGCATTTCGGCCGACGATGGAATTTCACCCAGGTTGCGGTAAACACGTCCGATCGTACCCATCAGCGTTGATTGAATTTCCGGCCTCTCATCGAGAGTTGCCTTGATCCGCTCCGCGCCCGTCGCCAACAGTTCGTCCGCAGTAACTTTCGCACCCATGGCCTCAGACGGGTCCTGCGCCATGAAGATATCTTCGAGGAATCGCGAAACCTCACGCGCAGTATCACGTTCCTCGGCAATCTTTCGATTCTGCACCGACACCACCACGCTAAATGCCGCAAGCATTGCAACGACCAGGATGGACGCTGTAACGGCAGCGTAGTGGCGGCGGACGAATTTTCCGGCTCGATAACGCCAGGACTCGGAGCGCGCTACGATCGGCAGGGACTTGAGGTGCAGACCGATGTCGTCGGCCAGGGCGATCACCGACCGATAGCGCCGTTCCGGTTCTTTGCGCAGCGTCTTCAGGATGATCGTATCCAGATCGCCGCGCAGCTGTCTCTGCAGCCGGGAGACATTCGTGCGGCGATCGCCGGCCAGCGCTTCCAGCGCGCCCGACCCCGCCGCATCGAGATTCCGGGACAGGCTTCGCTGCGCCTGCTGCACCCGCAGGCTGGGTCTGACCACATCCTGCTGGCAGACGGCGCGCGCGAACTCGGTGGGTGTCAAGCCATCTGTTTCGAACGCGGGATGCCCGCTCAACAGGCGATACAGCAGCAGGCCCAGCGCGTAGACGTCGGTCGCCGTCGTGACCGCACTGCCCAGCAATTGCTCGGGCGCCGCGTTGGTGGGCGTCATGATGACGGCACCTTCCCGCGTCAGGCCGTCCGTGACGTCACCGGCCGAGTCAATGAGCTTGGCAATGCCGAAGTCGAGTAATTTTGGCGTGCCGTCAGCCGCTACCAGAATATTGGTTGCCTTGATGTCGCGATGAATAACGAGGTTCTGGTGCGCGTAGTGCACAGCCGAACAAATGGTCCGGAAGATCTCCAAACGCTGCCTGAGGTCAAGTCGATGCACATCGCAATACGTGTCGACGCGAATCCCGTCGATATATTCCATCACGAGGTACGGAACGCCGTCGTCGGTCGTGCCGCCGTCAAACAGGCGCGCAATATTCGGATGGTCGAGATCAGCGAGAATCTGCCGCTCGTTACGCAGGCGCAAGACCGTGTCGGGATCAACAAGCCGGTGGCGGCCGAGCTTGATCGCTACCTGCTGGTCGAACTGCTCGTCGGCTCGCTTTGCGAGGTAGACCATGCCCATACCACCGGAGCCCAGCAAGCGCTCCACCCGGTAGGGGCCGATCATTTCCCCACGCATCTCGTCGGCATCGGGGTCGTCGGCCGCGAATACCCGAAACGCGGTATTGGCGATGGTCTTCTCAATGGTGGCGTCGAATGACGGATCGGCGCGCAACAGGTCGAGAACGTAGTCCCGCAGCTCGGTATCCCCGCGGCAGGCTTCATCGAGGTACGCAGCGCGCACTTCGACTTCGAGCTCGGACGCGCGCGTGAACAACTCCTCAACCCGCAGCCAGCGTTTTGGATCCAGATCAATCATGCGCTAATTCATTCGCCAGCCACGCCTTGGCGAGGCGCAGATCACGATCCACGGTTGCGGCCGAGATCCCCACCGCCACGGCGATTTCGTCGTAGGTCATACCGCCGAAGTAATGCAGGACAAGGACGTCGGACTTACGCTCATCGACCGTCGCCAGCGTCTGCAGCGCATCATCCAGGTCCACGATATCGGCGGAGGTCGGCGCCGCAACCCGATCCTCTGCGAGGGTCACCGGGGGTATCCCGCCGCCACGTTTCTGACTGCGCCGGGCACGGCCAAAATCAGTCAGGATATGGCGCATGGTTCTGGCGGCAATCGCGAGGAAATGCGCACGATCCTCGAACGCCATGTCCGATTCGGCCATCCGAGCGAACGCCTCGTTGACAAGCGCCGTCGCCTGCAACGTGTGCCCTGGACGCTCCGACTGCAGATACTTCGCCGCAATCCGTCGCAGGTCGTTGTAGATCAACGGCGTCAACTGATCGAGCGCACCGGAATCTCCAGAGCGCCATCTCTCCAGTAATGTGGTCACCGTCGGTGCAGGCGTCATGCGATCTGTCGGCGTTTGATGGGTGGCTCCACCTTGATAGCAAATCGGGCCACCGGTCGCAATGTTACCGACATCGGTCGCTCGACTGGCAGCAAGACGCTTCGGCGATTAGACTGATTTGGCACGACCCATAACCAAAAGAGGAAAAACAATGGATGATTCAAGCGAGCCCCCTCCCTCACAGACACTGCTAGCCGCTGCCGCCGGAGGTTTCGGTGGTGCCCTGTTGGGTGTTGTCGCCGCCACCATGCTCATGGGCGACGGTGACAGTGACGATCCAAACGCTGCCGTCGTCGAGCCGGCACAGCAGCAGGAACAGGTCGCCACGAGCAAGCGGTAAATAAGTTTCGACCCGGTGAGGGAATTGGCGTGTCGATTGCGCTTATCTGTGTAAGGACCAGAAAAATGGCGCTACACAGGGACAGAATCGATGAAAAACGACAAGAAATTTGTCGACATTGACCACGCCAACAAGCAATTGAGTCGCTTGAGCAAGAACCCGAACCGGGCGAAACGACAGGCCATGCAGCGCGAGGCGGCGGTATCCCCCCTGCCGCCTCGCGTTGCGGTGCTGGAGAAAGACCCAACGCGAAAAAAGGACCGTTCGTAGTCAGGTCATTCTGTCGTAAACACGGAACGAGAAATCATACTCGTTACGCTCGTCGGCTTTGTGGTGCTCATCAGCGACCAGGGAAAAGCGAGTCGCGTCGACGGCGGGGAACGAGGCGTCGCCCTCGACGTCGGCGTGCACTCGCGTCAGGTAGATGCGCTCTGCAAGCGGCAACGCGAGCGCGTAGACCTGGCTACCGCCGATCACGACAATTTCTTCCGCATCCCCTGCTGCTGCTATTGCATCGTCCAGTGACGCGACGACGTCACAACCTCCAGCTGTAAAACCGCGCTGTCGCGTTATCACGATATTCTGCCGGCCCGGCAGGGGCAGGCCGATCGACTCCCACGTTTTGCGCCCCATAATGATGGGCTTGCCCATCGTGATCGCCTTGAAGTGCTTGAGATCATCGGACAAGCGCCAGGGCAAATCGCCCTGCCGGCCAATGACGTCATTTTCCGACGCGGCAACGATAATACTGATCATGGATCCGGCTTAGACAGCAACCGCTGCCTTGATGTGCGGGTGGGCCTCATAGTTGAGAATCTCGAAATCCTCGAACCTGTAGTCGAAGATGCTCGGCGGGCGCCGCTTGATGGCCAGCGTCGGTAGCGGCAAAGTCTCGCGCGTGAGCTGCTCGTCTGCCTGCTCGAGGTGATTCAGGTAGAGATGACAGTCGCCCCCGGTCCAGACGAAATCGCCCACGCCGAGGTCCGCCTGCTGCGCCAGCATATGCGTCAACAACGCGTACGATGCGATATTAAAGGGCACACCCAGGAAAATATCGCAGCTGCGCTGGTACAGCTGGCATGACAGCTTCCCGTCTGCGACGTAGAACTGGAACAGGCAATGGCACGGCGGCAGCGCCATGTTATCGATCTCGGCGACATTCCAGGCCGAGAGAATTATGCGCCTCGAGTCCGGCGTTTCCTTGAGCTGCTGCATGATCTGCGCGATCTGGTCGACCTTACGCCCGTCAGGCATTGGCCAACTGCGCCACTGCACGCCGTACACCGGGCCGAGGTCGCCGTTTTCGTCGGCCCATTCGTCCCAGATCGAGACGCCGTTTTCCTTGAGGTAACGAATGTTGCTGTCGCCCGACAGGAACCACAGGAGCTCGTGAATGATGGAGCGCAGATGCAGTTTCTTGGTGGTGACGAGCGGGAAACCCTGCGACAGGTCGAAGCGCATCTGGTGGCCGAAGACGCTGAGCGTGCCCGTGCCGGTCCGGTCTTCCTTGCGCGTCCCCGTGTCGCGCACGAGCCGCATCATGTCGAGATACTGCTGCATTCAGGCTTTGGCCTCCGAGGTCGAACGATAGCCCTTCGCTATCATGATACCGCCGACGACGATCATCGGCAGCGTTAGAACCTGCCCCATCGTCACCCAGTCGAGCGCCAGGTACCCGAGATGGGCATCCGGCACGCGATAGAACTCGATAATGAACCTGAAAACGCCGTACAACAGCAGGAACAAGCCTGTCGGCGCCATGTATGGCCGCGGCTTCGCCGTGTACCACCAGATGATCGCAAACAACACGAAACCCTCGAGCAGCGACTCGTAGAGCATCGAGGGATGTAACACCTGGCCGTTGACATTGAAGCCCCAGGGAACGTCGGTCGGCTTGCCCCAGAGTTCACCGTTGATGAAATTGCCGATGCGTCCAAAGCCCAGGCCGAGCGGCACCAGCGGCGCAACGAAATCGGTCATGCGCCAAATGGAGTGCCCAAGCTTGCGCCCGTGCAGCCACATGGCAAGGATGACACCGACCAGGCCGCCGTGGAACGACATGCCGCCCTCGGTAATCTTGATGAGATACAACGGGTCGGAGAACAGCTGCTCGGTGCCGTAGAACAATGCATAACCGATACGCCCGCCGAGAATGACGCCAAGCATCGCATAAAAGACGAGATCGTCTACCTGCTCGGCATTGACGGGCGAGTCTGCCCGCTTGCAGCGTCGTTTTGCGAGCCACCAGGCCAGCACGAAGCCAACGACGTACATCAGCCCGTACCAGCGTATCTTGATGAAACCGATCGAGAAGATGACCGGGTCGATCTCGGGGTATGTCAGCATCCAGGCCTGCTCTGCAGATCTTAAAGATCGGTATGATAGAGCAATCTATGGAAAATCGCCTCGCCAAAGAAACCAGCCCGTACCTCCTGCAGCATGCGGACAACCCCGTCGACTGGTACCCGTGGGGTGAAGAAGCCTTTGCGCTCGCGCGCGAGACCGGCAAGCCAATTCTGTTGTCGGTGGGCTACTCCGCCTGCCACTGGTGTCATGTCATGGCCCACGAGTCGTTCGAGCACGACGCTACCGCGGCCCTCATGAACGAATTGTTCGTGAACGTAAAGGTCGATCGCGAGGAGCGCCCCGACGTCGACAAGATCTACCAGACCGCACACCAGCTCATCACCCAGCGCGGCGGCGGCTGGCCGCTGACCATGTTCCTCGATGGCGACGACCAGCGGCCATTCTTCGGCGGCACCTATTTTCCAAGGGAGGCCCGCTACGGCATGCCCGCATTCGGCGACCTCCTGAAGAAGATCGCGTCTTACTACACCGACAATCGAGACGACGTGCGCCAGCAGAGCGCCCGCTTGCTCGACGTTTTCGACCGGATCGAGCCCGCGCCAGCCGATGCCGACAAGGTCTTCGACGACGCGCCATTTACCAAAGCGCGTGAGACTTTCGAGCAGACTTTCGATCGCGAGTATGGCGGCTTCGGTTCCGCCCCCAAGTTCCCGCACCCGACGACTATCGATCGCCTCCTGCGGCACTGGCGGAATACGGCCAATGATGCCGAGCCTGACGTCGAGGCGCTGTTCATGGCCGCGCTGACCCTGGCACGCATGGCCGAGGGCGGACTGTTCGACCATGTCGGCGGCGGTTTTTATCGCTACTCGGTCGACCAGCACTGGCAGATCCCGCATTTCGAGAAAATGCTGTACGACAATGGCCCGTTGCTTGCCATCTATGCCCAGGCTGCCATCGCAACGGGTGAATCGCTGTTTGCCGACGCCGCGAATGCTACGGCCGACTGGATGCTCGCCGATATGCGCGATGCCAACGGCGGCTTCTACGCCACGCGCGACGCGGACTCCGAGGGCCACGAGGGCCTCTACTACCTGTGGGACCCGGACGAAGCTCGCGAGTTGCTTGGCGATGACTACGCCATCTTCGCGCGGCGCTTCGGCCTCGACCAGGAGGCCAACTTCGAAGGGCGCTGGCACCTCACGGTGCGCGAGCAGGTCACCGACGAGGAAACTGAAAGCATCGAGCGGGCGAAACAGAGGCTGCTGCAGAAACGTGAATCCCGCGTTGCGCCAGGGCGGGACGAGAAGCAGCTCACCGCCTGGAATGCCCTGGCCATCCGGGGGCTCGCGATTGCGGGCAGCGCCCTCGAACGACCCGACCTCGTAGACGCGGCGGCCGACGCCGTCGACTTCCTGCGCCGCGAATTGATGCAAAACGGCCGCCTGCTCGCAAGCTTCAAGGACAGGACGGCTCGCTTCGCGGCCTACCTCGACGACCACGCTTTCCTGCTCGACGCCGTACTCGAGTTGCTCCAGGCGCGCTGGAACACGGACCACCTCGCGTTTGCCCGGCAACTGGCAGACCTGTTGCTGGAGCACTTCGAAGACCAGGAAAATGGCGGCTTCTGGTTTACGGCCAATGACAGTGAGCAGCTGATCCATCGCTCCAAACCGCTGGCCGACGAAGCCGTGCCATCGGGCAACGGCATTGCCGCATTTGCGCTACAGCGACTCGGCTTCCTGCTGGGCGACACGCGTTACCTCGACGCGGCCGAAAAGACGCTGCGTGCGGGCTGGCGTGCCATCGAGGAGTACCCACACGGACACGTGAGCCTGCTGGCGGTCCTCGAGGAATACCTGGAGCACCCCGAGATCGTCGTCATTCGCGGGGCCGCCGACGAGATCGCGCGCTGGCGCGACTCCGCGGCCAAGGTCTATGCCCCACGACGCCTGGTATTCGCTATTCCGGCCGACGAGCCGGGCCTCCCCGGCGCCCTCGCCGACCGCAAACCCGTGAACGGCGAGACCGTTGCCTACCGGTGCGTTGGGACGCATTGTGAGATGCCGGTGACCTCGTGGGAGGCGCTGGCGGGTCAGCTCGCGGAAGGAACCTGAGCGCGGTTAGCGACTACGGATAGGCGGTCAGCATTTGGCCCATGGCCGGCCTGACCTGGTCCGCACTTCGACCGCGAAATGCGATCGGCAGGGAATCGATGCGCATGCCCATGTTCTTCTGCACGGCGAAGTGGAGGTGCGGGCCGCTCGAAAATCCCGTGTTGCCGGAGTCCGCGATGTACTGTCCGGCCGTGACGCGATCGCCCGGCCGAACCCGAATCGAATTCCAGTTGAGGTGCGCGTAGACCGCAAAGGTGCCGTCGTCATGCAGGATGCGCACGAAATTGGCGAGGCGCGCATACTGTTCGGCATCGGTGCCACCCGTGAAATTCGTACTCGCGACATCGAAGACAATTCCGTCCCGGGCCGCGACGATATCCGTACCGACCGGCATTGCCAGGTCGACCGCATGCATGCTGTCGCGGGTCAGGTGCGTAATGGTCGCCGGAAACGTCTGCGTGACCGGATAACTCGTGCCGACCGAATACGGAACGCGATAACTGGCGCCGCTGGCATGCACGGCCGTTGGATCGCCCGGCAGATAGACGAAGCGATAACGCACGGACGGCGTCTCCAGCGCGCCTAGTGACGCAAGTTCAAGCAGCACGAGCTCGCTTCGTGCCGGCAGGATCCAGCGCAGGACCTGGTCCGGATGCGGATAGTCGACGCCGGAAATTTTCTGGAACTCAATCGCGAGTTCCATGGGGGCGTAGTAGCGGTTGCGAGCCGTGAAGACCAGGTCATCGCCATTGTATTCGTGGGTAACCTTGACCTCGCCGCGCTCGGCGCGCGGGATGACCGACCGCGTTTCTACCTGTCGCTCATCAGGCGGCCGCCTGTCAGAGAAGATCCACTCCCCGTTCTCGCCGCGATACTTGTAAACCGTTTGTGCTTCAGCGGCACCACACATCACGAGCACTGCCAACAGCAGGGCACTCTGCAACGTGTGGTAGCGCCTATGAACCAAGGTCTGTTCGCCTCCAGCCATCGTCAGTCCGCCGGATTTCGTACCCCGGCCAGTACTGGTTGTCGAGCTTCAGTGTAATCACCTCGGCCGTTTCGTTCCACGTTACGGTCTTGAGACGCACCGATTCGCGGTGGCCGATATCCTTCACCGCATCGATGAACGCCTGCAAATTGGGTGTCGGGACGTCGTTGACCTCTACGACCCGGCGACCCGCCCAAAGGCCGTAACGAGTTGCCGGGGAACCGTAGCTGAAGTAGGCGACGTAAACGCCGTCGGTCGACACACCGCGCTGCGCGGCCATCGCCCGATGCGGGTCCTGGATGAGCGCGCCCGCCCAGGAAATCGCGCGCTCGATACCCATGCCATCGAGCGCTGCTGTCTGCACCGGAATCTCGAGCGCTTCCCCGTTGCGCCAGACCGTGACCATTACCTCGGGCTTTTGCACGGCGTGTTCGAGCTCCCGGAATGACGTGACGACTTCGCCGTCTATGGCCAGCACCATGTCACCGTTTTTCAACAGTTCCGATGCCGGCGTCCCGGACACGAGACGCGTGATGCTGAGCGCGCGACGGCGTACCGGGTTGTTTTCTTCGAGGCGCGCAACCCACTCCTCATTGACGCCCATCTTGCGAGCGGCAAACAAGGGCGCATAGACGAATTCGGCCTCCAGCGAATAGAACGGTCTGCCTTCGCGCACGATGTCGACAAATTGCTCGGCAACCTCGGATCCGACGCCACGATTGAACTGTGCAGAATCGCCCCCTGCCTGGATCGCGAAGCTCGACCACGTGGCGAGAACCTCGCCCTTGCGGTTAGTCAGCACGCCGTCGACATCGCCAGGCGCATTCACCAGGGAAATGCCCTCGATGTTGGAATCGCGAAAACGCAGCGTACGCGACAGCGGCAACATAAGCGGGTCAACCGATGACACGGTGCTCTGCTGGTGCACGAGCTGGTGATCCCCCTTGATGCCAACGACCCAGACTTCGTCTCCTGGGCGTAGCGTCTTCGTATTGAACCTGGCTTCCTCGACCGGAGTGCTGCCAATGCTCTTCGGGTCATAGGAGACGATGGCGTAGTTATGCAGGGGGTGGAGCTGCTCGACCTTGCCCTTGACCTCGAGTGAGCCGGCAAACGTGATCGTGACGTCGCCGATTGCGATCGGCACGGTATTGCGATCGACGAGGACATAGCCGCGTTCCTTGTCGACGATGAGCCCGGTGCCGTAGTAATGGCGATCGGCGACACCGGACAGCGTGTACGGCAAATCGAACGTCACGACGACCAGCGACGGTGCGATGGACTGGACGATCGGGTCTTTATAACGCGTCAGGCGCGTGCTGCCGACTTCCGCCGGCTTGGGTGCGGGGCCGGCGGCCAGGTCGCGGCACGGCCAGACGCCGAGCGCGTCATCGCGGGCGCAGCGGCGCGCGGGAAACCAGACACGGTCCATTTCCAGCAGGCGGACGATCGAGTTCTGCGGGTTCTCCATGGTCACGTAGCGAACGAGGACTCGTTCACCATTGGCCAGCTTGTCGAGCGCCGCTTCAAAGTCGTCGAGACTGCTGACAGCCTCACCCGCCACCTCGACAATCACGGCGCCGCGCGGGATGGCGGCACGCGATAACAGGTAGCCGGGGTTGGCGACGTAAATGCCTTCGGCCGGTCGGTTGTAATGACGTGCCTGCTGGTAAGACAGGCGGTTGACGATCGCGTCACCGAATTCGAGGTATTCGTCCGGTGTAATCGAGTGCAGATTGTCCACGCGAATTTTCGCGTTGATGCGCTTGCCGCCACGCTCAATCTGCACCTCGATCTCTTTACCGACGTTGTTGTCGAGCAAGGCCTCGAGCGGGACGAAGCGCGTCACGAGTTCGCCATTGACGCGAATCAGGATATCGCCCGGCGCGAGGACTTTCGAAGCCGCGGAGCCCGGAATAACCTGCTCAACCGTGAGCATCCCGGTTTGGGTCGGTGCTGCCTCGCGAGCCAGCCGCTCTGATTCGTCGGTCAGGCCGAGCCGCCGAAGCTCATCATAGGGTTCATTGCGAAAGGTCGTCTGCAAGGTGCCGCGAGTAACAGCCGCGTTCGTCTGTAGCTCGCGCAGCGCACGCTCGATGCGATCCAGTGGCAGGAAGAAACTGCTGGCGGCGGAATTGTTGGCGCCGGCATTCAGGGCAACGACCTGGCCTTCAATATTCACGACCGGCGACCCCGACGAACCGCCCGAAGTTCCCGATGCGGCCTGCAGGTAGAACGTATTGAAATCGTTGTACTTGCCGCGTCCATATTCGGGCGCCTTGCGATCCAGACGCGCAATCGTCCCGGCAAGAATTGACAGCTTCTCGCCGGCGTCATTGCCAATCACGCGAATTTCCTTGCCAATGCCGGCCCCGTCAGGCGCCAGCGGCAGTTCGACCGGTTCGATGTAGCGCAGGTCCGCGGGGTCGTAGCGGAAAAACCCGAAGTCATGCACAGGATCGCGATAGACCGGTGTCAGCCGCACTTCCTCGTTATTGCGAAACACGGCCTCCGCAATGACAGGACCCGGTGTCACGACGTGACGATTGGTCAGGATCAGGCCCTGCTCGGCATCGACGACAAACCCCGTTGCCTGGGTCGAGGTATTCCACTCGGTATCGAACGCGCGTGTACTGTCGACGCGAATCGAAACAACCCCGGAGGAGATACGCTCCAGTGTCTCGGTCCAGGCCGTACTCTCGGCGGCCAGCACCGGCATAAAGAACGTCAAAGCGGCGAGTGCCGCGAATATCCTGCCGTGAGTCATAGTCTTCCTGGTAGTTGCGAGGCAACGTGCCCCCCTGCCCTAGTCTCGACTAGTTTGGAGAACAGCGGTTCCCTATTTCAGCAGAATCAGGGCGTTAAGGCGACTGCACAGGTCTCATTCACGAATGAGACCTGTGGGCGCGGTGATCCGGTCTAATCCGGCGAGTGCCGGAGGTCCAGTTCCCGCGCCGCCTTGACGTCGTCGAGCCGGCGGACTGGCATCTTGTATGGCGCTTCCTTGTAGTCCACACCATCTTCCCGGGCCGCCCGGGCGATCTCGATCATTGCCGCCACGAAGTTGTCGAGCGTCTCTTTGCTCTCAGTCTCGGTGGGCTCGATCAGCAGGCACTCGGGCACGAGCAGAGGGAAATACGTGGTCGGCGCATGGAAGTTCTTGTCGAGCAGCGCCTTGGCAACGTCCATCGCCGTCAGGTGGAATTCCTTGGCCTCGTGCTTGAGCGTTACGATGAACTCGTGGCTCGCACGCCGCTCCGGGAAAGCCAATTCGAAGCCGGCGTCACGCAGCCTGGCCATCAGGTAGTTGGCATTCAGGGTCGCGTACTCGGCGACACGTTCCATGCCGTCACGTCCCAGCATCCGCATGTAGACGTAAGCGCGCAGCAGCACGCCCGAATTACCCATGAACCCGGACAGGCGGCCGATGCTCTGCGGAATGTCGTCCTCGGCGGCCCAGTCATAGATCGTCTCACCCTTGACTTCCCGTTTCTTGACCACGGGAATCGGCATAAACGGCAGCAGGCGCTTATTCACCCCGACCGCGCCGGAACCCGGTCCGCCACCGCCGTGTGGCGTCGAAAAGGTCTTGTGCAGGTTCATGTGGATGACATCGAAATCCATGTCACCGGGACGCACCTTGCCCAGGATGGCGTTCAGGTTCGCGCCGTCGTAGTACAGGAGGCCGCCTGCATCGTGAACCATGTCTGCGATGAGCTTGATATGGCGCTCAAACACACCCAGCGTCGATGGATTCGTCAGCATGATGCCGGCCGTCTTCGGTCCGAGCACCGCCTTGAGCGCCTCCATGTCGACGTCGCCGTCCGCAAGCGTCGGGATTTCCTTCACCACGCAGCCGCACATCGTTGCCGTTGCCGGATTGGTACCGTGTGCCGCATCCGGGCAGATGATCTCGGTGCGCTCGGTGTCGCCGCGCGAATCGTGGAAGGCCTTGATCATGGCTACGCCGGCGAGTTCGCCCTGCGCGCCCGCCATGGGCGTCAGCGACACGCCTTTCATACCGGTCACGTCCTTGAGCATCTCCTGCAGTTCGTACATGCACGTCAGGAAGCCCTGGCCGTGGCTTACCGGCCCGAGTGGATGCCTGCCCGCAAACTCGGGCAACAACGCCAGCGCATTGCAGGCGCGCGGATTGTATTTCATGGTGCATGAACCCAGCGGGTAGAACTGGGTATCGATCGAGAAGTTCTTCTGCGAGAGACGCGTGTAGTGACGGACCGTCTGTAATTCAGAGGCTTCCGGCAAGCGCGGCTTGTCGTCGCGCAGGAACTTCTCGGGGATCGACAGCGACCCGGATTCGACAGGCGCCTGGGCAAATGCCCGGCGGCCGCCACGTGATTTCTCAAAAATCAGTTCACTCATTGATATCAATTCCCAGCGCGCGGAAGGCGGCGTCGTAGTCCGGTTCCGCGGCAATGTCTTCTATGTGTTCGCGATGCACGACCGTGTTGTTCTCATCGAGCACGAGAACGGCGCGCGAGAACATTCCGGCCAGTGGGCCGTCCATGATTTGCACGCCGTAATTCTCGCCGAAACCCGCGTGCCGGATGGCGGACAAGCCCTCCACGTGCTCGAGGCCGTGCTGCTGCTGAAAACGCTTGTGCGCAAACGGCAGGTCATAAGACACCATCAGCAGCGCGAGGTCGTCACGACCGCCGCCGTACTTGTCGAACTTGATCACGGATTCCGCGCACACCTTGGTATCGATACTGACGAAGATGTTCATGATCTTGCGCTTGCCCATCCAGTTGGCCAGCGAGACGTTCTGCAGCTTCGTATTGACGAGCGATACGTCCGGCGCGTGACTGCCAATGCGCGGCAGCTCGCTGTAGGTCCGGTAGGTTCCGTTATCGAAACGAATCTTGGCGACAATCGTCCCAGACATGTCAGCTCATTGCCTCAGCGAACGCCGCGATGCAGGCATCAACGTCGGCCGCGGTTTTGGTTTCCGTCGCGCAGACGAGCAAGGCGTCTGTTCCGGCGTCGTTCGTCAGGTCGAATCCGCCAAGTATGTTCTTGTCGGCCAGCGCCTTTAGAATTGGTGCGACAGGCCGGTCAAGTTTGAGTGCCGCTTCGTGGAAGTAAGGACCGGCATACAGACGCTCGATACCATCGATGGTGCACAGTCCCTCGACGAGCCGGGTCGTGTTCTCATGCGATTTGCGTCCAACCTGCGCGAGGCCTTCGACACCAAGCAGCGACATGTAAATGGTCGCGGCCGTGACCATCAAGCCCTGGTTTGTGCAAATGTTCGAGGTCGCCTTCGAGCGGCGAATATGCTGCTCTCGCGCCTGCAGGGTCAGGGCAAAACCCGGATTGCCGTCCAGGTCCGTAGTGCGACCAACAATGCGTCCCGGCATCTGCCGGACATGTTTCTGCTTGCAGGTCATGTAGCCGAAATACGGTCCGCCCGAGGACAGCGGCACGCCCAGCGGCTGGCCCTCGCCACAAGCGATATCCACGCCATGCCCACCCCAGTGTCCCGGTGCCTTGAGGAGCGCCAGCGTCATCGGGTTGGCGATGCCGATCGCGAACGCGCCCTCAGCATGCGCCCAGTCCGTGAGGCGGTCCACATCCTCGAGCGTGCCGGGGAACGTCGGCTGCTGCATCACCACGGCCACGGGATTCCGTCCTTCGGGCAACTGGTCGAACGCGACGTTGCCGGTCGTCGCATCGACGGGTAGCCACTCGAAGGTCAGCCCCTGACTGCCGGCAATCGCCTCGGCAACGTGTTCGTACACGGGATTTACGCCCGGTGCGAGCAATACCAGCCCGGTCTTGACACGCCGATTGGCGCGGACGGCCATGAGCGCCGCTTCTGCAAGACCGGAGGCGCCGTCATACAACGACGCGTTGCTGACGTCGAGACCGGTCAGCTCCGTAATCATGGTCTGGTACTCGTAAATCGTCTGCAGCGTCCCCTGGCTCGCTTCGGCCTGGTACGGCGTGTACGCGCTGTAGAACTCGCCGCGCGTCGCAAGGTCCCAGACCGCCGTCGGGATGTGGTGCTCGTAGGCACCCGCGCCGATGAAGCACAGCGGCGATCCGTCCATGGCGGCGCGCTCGCGCATCAGGCGGGAAATCTCCATCTCGCTGAGCGCCTCGGGCACTTCATGCAGGTGATCGATTCGCAGTTCGGCGGGAATCTCGTCGAACAGGTCTTCGATCGAGTCGGCGCCGATTGCCGCGAGCATTTCCCGAGTGTCTTTCTCGGTATGTGGAATAAACGGCATTAGTCTTTTCTCAGTCGTCCAACTCGTCAAGCAATTGCTGGTAGGCGTCCGGCGTCATCAACTCGCTCTCGTCGAGTCCGTCCGTTAGCGCCATGCGCACTATCCAGCCGTCGCCATAGGGATCGGCGTTGATTTTCTCGGGGTCATCGCTCAGCTCATCGTTGACAGCGGCAACGCTGCCTGCGATCGGTGCATAAACGTCGGAAGCCGCCTTGACCGACTCGACAACGGCCATTTCGCCACCGGCATCGACGTCCTGGTCAACTTCGGGCAGTTCGACGTACACAAGGTCGCCCAACGCCGTCGCGGCGTGTTCGGTAATGCCGATCGTCACGCTGCCGTCAGCTTCACGACGCAGCCATTCGTGGTCCTTCGTAAAGAGGAGGTCTCCCGGCAATTCACTCATTGTTTGCTCCCGTTGGTTTTATTGGTCAGGCATCACACGTCAATGCGCACTTGCCCGTTACGCACGAACGGCGTCTTCACGATCCGCACGTTCAGAAGTTTTCCGCGGACATCCACCTGCGCCCGGTCGTAATCGCCCGCAGGCACCCGCGCGAGCGCGATGGAACGCCCAATGGTCGGCGAAAATCCGCCGCTCGTGATCTCACCCTCACCAACGCCGTCGACGACGACCTTCTGGTGATTGCGGAGCACGCCCTTATCTTCAAGTAACAGACCGACGAAGCGTTGTCTGTCCGGGGAGTTACGTAGCG
>SHLT01000045.1 GCA_004282875.1 Chromatiales bacterium
GCGATACCGACGTCGTCCAGGGTTCGGAAAAAGTCTGGGTCGAAGTGCGCCGCCGCGACACGGAGCAGGTGGTCGAGCGTGCGGCGCTGATCGAGGGACGAGACTACGAAATCGATGCCATCCAGGGACGCATTATTCTGCGCCGGCCCTTGTCGCAGGTTGTCAACGATCGAGCATTGTCGATCGTGCGCTCATCGCCACTGGAGGGCGACAAGGTCTTTCTGCTCGTCGACTATGAATACGTGCCTACGGCGTTTTCCGCCGATGACTCAACCTATGGCGGCCGCGGTCAGGTCTGGCTCGGCGATCATGTGGGGATCGGCGCGAGCGGCGTAGCCGACGAGCGCGACGGCACCGACTACACAATGCACGGTGTGGACCTGACGCTGAAACTCAACGACCGGTCATACCTGCGGGCTGAGTATGCGCAAAGCCGCGCCCGCCAGAACAATGCGAACTTCGTATCCCTCGACGGCGGCCTGACGTTCCAGGCGCAGACCGGAAGTAATCCCGGCGCAGGCCTTGATGGCGCCGCGACGGCCATCGAGCTACGTACCGATCTGGCGGCGCTTGGCAACGGGATGGACGGTGATTTTCATGCCTGGTGGAAGAGCCGGGATGCGGATTTCTCAATCGGTCGACTGGGCCAGGGGTTCAACGTCAACGATGCCGGTTTCGAATTGTATGCCAAGATCGGCGACGACTTTGATCTGGTTGCCTCGCACACCGACCTGGAACGCGAGCAACGCTCGCGCGAGCGTGTGACGCGCGTCCAGGTGCAGGGGCGTGTCGGCGAGCTCGATGCCGGGCTCGAGGTGCGGCATGACGATGTCGAGATTCAGGCGACCGGTATGGACGCGCCGTTGTCGCTGTTGAACGGCACCAATCGGAACGGCAAAGCGCTCTTGATCGGTGCGCGCCTCGGTTATGAACTGAACGAGGACACCAGCATCTATGCGGCCGGGCAGACGGTTGCGGATGAGCGCGGCGCCTACGAGGAAAACGATCTCTACACATTGGGAATCAACACCAAGCTTAACGACGGTCTCGCTGTCAGCGTCGAAGCGAGCGATGGTGATCGAGGCAGCGCGGTGACGACCGGCGTGGATTACGCGCTCGACAGCGGCTTGAACTTCCAGGTTGCGGCCGGCGTAGGGTCGGGCGCGACCAGCCAGATCGCGACACGCTATGCCGTTGGCGAGGGCCACGAGCTGTATGGCAGCTATGCGGTGGACCCGGACCGTACGGAGCTCGCCAGAAACCTGCTCACGCTTGGACAACGCCGGGCATTCGGCAACGGCATTGATCTTTACACCGAGTCGCAGTTTGGTAAGGGCGATCAAATGGCGGGCACCGGGCACGTTTTCGGCCTCGGTTTCGAGGGTAATGATGACTGGCGGTTTAGCGCGTCGGTGCAATTCGGTGAGTACGACAGGCTGGAACAGGTTTTCGACCGGCGCGCCCTCTCGCTCGGCGCCTTCCGCAACCTCGGCAAATTCAAGCTGTCGTCGCGAATCGAGTATCGAGAGGATGACGGACCCGAGGTGCACAGCCGCCAGTACGTGACGAGCAATAGCTTCACGCGCGTTGTCGATGAAAACAAGCGCTGGCTGGGCCAACTCAATCTCGCGTGGACCGATGACAAGCTGAACGGCGGGCGCGACGCGCGCTTTGTCGAACTGGACGTGGGCTATGCCTACAGGCCGGCCGGCAATGACAATCTCAACCTGGTCGCCCGCTATGGCTTCCTGTTCGACTTACCGACCGAGGGCCAGGCAACGCTGCGGCCGGACGAGCGTTCGCACCTGGTGTCGGTGGAAGGTATCTACGATCTCGAGAATCGTTGGGAGTTGGCGGCCAAGGTCGCAATCCGGCAGGGCGAGCGCCGCGTATTTAGAGACGAGGGCACCTGGGACGACTTCGGCCTGCGGATGGTTAGCACGCGAGCCCGCTACGCGTTGACGCGCAAATGGGATGCGCTCGTCGAGTATCGCTGGTTATCGGATATCGATGGCAAGGAAGACCGGCACGGCGCGCTGCTTACCCTCTACCGGCATGTGAACGACCATATGAAGGTCGGTGTCGGCTTCAACTTCACCGACTTTTCCGATGAACTTCGGATAGATGACTACAAGAGCAGCGGCTGGTTCCTCGATATTGTCGGGATGTACTAAAGCGGCCTGAACTAGACGCCCTCGGAATTCGGTCCCGGACAATTGGAGTTGTTGTAGAACAGCACCTCGATGTCGACCCACTCATCGTCCCCAAACCCAAAGCGGCTGGATTTTTCGTGGTAGGTCAGCTTAATGCAGTCGGCAATGCCGCGTGGCGCTGCGTCTCCAACCTTGATTCGATGTGCTGCCTGGTTACTTGCAAACACATGGGGTGTTCCAGACGTCCCCTGAACCGGCTTTTCGCCTTCGTGGATTGTTATCGCGTTAGGCTTTTTACCGGCGCCCGGTCTTTCCATACGGACCCAGAACTTGCCTTCCGGAACCCACAGAATGTCACCCGACGTCATCGGAAAGCGACGCGATCCATCGACGATCCAGACCAGATTGGACAATGAGGGCTGGACTGTCGTGGACGCGATAGTCCGCGTTGGATCTCCCCCGGAAACGTTCACCGCGATATCCTTGAATCGGTCCCCAAGTATCGCTGCGGGCGCTATTTCCGCATACAATTTTTCAAACCGTGACACGGCATCCAACTGTGCTGCGAGCGCATTGCGTTCGTTTTTCAGGTTGTCCAGTTCATTCTGGGTAGTCTCTTTTTGCGCGCCTGCCTCCTGCGCAGCTTTGCGCAGCTGATCGACTTCCTGGTTCACCGTTGCGACGTAAATGCCCATGGCAGTCATCGCGCCAACAACGAGTCCGGTTGTCCAGCGATTCACGCGGGCCCGGCTCGCGCGCGCGTCGCGCGCGAGCATCAAAAGGTCGTCATAGTTGTCTTTGCGTCTGTCGACAAGCAATGTCATATCTCGCCTCGTGGTTATTATTTAAGCCGACTGGTCCCTGGATTCGAACAAGCGGTGCAAACCAAACTGCGGGTCATAGCTTTCGTCGGCACCGTTTATGCACTGGTCCATCAGCTTCTGCAGTCGGGTCTGCATATCCGGGCTAAGGTCCTCGGCCGCCTTGGCCAGTTGTTTCAATTGCGTCAAAGAGCGCAATTCGGTGTTCGAATGAATCGACAAGCGGTTTTGAAAGAAGGATAACAACAGCGGTATGCCGGCCCCGATCGCGATGAGCGAGTCGAGATACGGTTCGCCCAAGTACAAGTCCATACGATCCTTACCGAAGAAGCTGACAAGCATTTTGATCTTGTCGATATTCACGCTCCAGATAAGTCCGAGAATAACTACGCCGATAGCGAACAGCCCAATAAAAACACGGCGATTGAATGCCACTCGGTCTTTCAGGTTGTTGATCTGTTCGTCGAGGTAACTGATGAAGAAAAATTTGTCGAAGAACGCCTGGTTCCTGATTCGTACTCGGGGATTTTCCGGCGGTAAATCGGGCGTCAGGGTACTTGCGGTTTCTCTGCCTGCGTGCACATAGACATTGTCCAGACCGTCATTGGTGATGCTTGCTGTTGCTTCACGGAAAGCTTCATCAATCGACCGTCCTGCGCCGAGTTCTGCGTACAGAACTTTCGTCATCTGCTTCGCAGCCCGGTCATCCAGGGGCTTCGTCGTGCCAATGACGGCACCGACTTGCTCGCAAATGTCCTTGGCAGTGGCTTCGGTCGAGCAGGCGTTCAGGATGGCAAGCTTGACGTTCTTGTCCTTGAGAAGCTCACGCAGGTCGGGTCCGGATATGGACTCTTCCATGCCGTCTATGTCGCGCAGAATGATGCCGTCCTGTTCTGTCGCATGGCCGCTGAAGTGCAGCACGTCGATCTCATTGGTCGTAAGAGCAAATTCGAGGTCTTCGCGCTGGGCCGCAGGCAACGGCATCAGCTCGACGTCCTGACCGCGAAGGCTGCGCAGGAGCCCGCGCATCTCATCGCCAAGGTCAAGACGTTGTGTCCAATGCGGATTGGAGGAAACGAACAGTATTTTCAGTGGGTCCATATTCGAGGCCCGTATTTTCTTTTTGATTATTTAAGGCCGCATCTAGTCTACACTGAAATGCTGCCCGAATGCGGCTAAAATCATTTTTACGACTGATCGAAAATTTGCGTTCGTCGTATATATTTCAGTAACTTGTAATCGCAACGATGCGATGGGCCGGCAACGGCTACTCAGAGGACGACAATGGCGAAATTTATCGCTGAACTAAAACAACGAAACGTCTTCAAGGTGGCGACGATCTACGTGGTTGTCAGCTGGCTCATATTGCAGGTCGTGTCGATTGTCTTTCCGGTTTTTGAGATTCCAGACTGGGCCTCCCGGTTGGTGGTCTTGTTGCTGGGTCTCGGCTTTCCGGTAGCGCTGGTGTTGGCGTGGGCGTTCGACCTGACGCCGGAAGGCATCAAGTGGCAAGACAAGGCGGGTGAGCACTATGTGAATACACATGCGTGGGACTGGATTCTCGCCATCCTGTTGGTGGTGGCGATCGGGCTGCTGGTAACCAGCGAAATCGACAAGTGGCAGGCCGGTAATGCCGAGCAAGCCCAATCCGTGGCCGCCGATGACAACGGCCGTAACAACCAGGATGCAGCGGAGTCGCCTGACAAGGGTCAGGCACCGGCCTCGATCGCGGTGTTACCGTTCGACAACCTGAGTTCCAATTCACGAGAGGACTATGTTGGCGACGGCATCGCGGATGAGTTGCTCGGCGTTCTGGGGCGGGTTGCAGAACTGAAGGTGGCATCGCGAACATCGACGGCCTATTTCAGAAACAAGGATATCGACAACGCCCAGATCGCGGACACGTTGCAGGTCGATAACATCCTGTCGGGAAGCATCCGCAGTACGGAAGGACGTATTCGTGTCACTGCCGCGGTCGACAAAGCGCATACCGGGCAACTGTTGTGGACTGAAACCTACGATCGGAAATTTGAAGATCTGCTCGATATCCAGATCGAGATAGCAGGGGCGGTGGCCGCGGCAATCGTCCCGGTGTTGTCGCCGTCGTCACGGAGCCAGATCCAGTCCCGGCCGACGACGAGTATCGAAGCCTACGATTACTACCTGCGCGGACAGGATTACCTCCGACGGCCTTCCGAGGCATCGACCCTCGCAGGCGCGATCGGCTTGTTCGAAAAAGCTATCGAGATCGATCCGAGGTTTGCGGAAGCACATGCGGGACGGTGCAACGCGAACCTGCGTAATTACGAATTCTCCCGGCGCTCCGAGTTCTTCCAGACTGCTGAAATCGCATGCCATCGTGCTCTCACGCTGGACGGCAGCTTATGGGAAGTTCGCGTAGCACTCGGCAATCTCTACAACATCAACGGGCAGCTGGATCGGGCGATCACGGAGCTGGAAGCCGCCATTGAGCAGCAACCGAATGCCGTGAATGCGTATATAACGCTGGCGACAGTCTATGCCGCACAGAATCGGCTGGACGAGGCCGAAGCGACATTCAAGAAAGCCGAACAAGTTGAAAGCGGGTACTGGGGTGTGCACCGCGCGTTCGGCCATTTTTACTACGACCAGTCGCGATATCCTGAGGCTATAGAGCGCTACAAGAGAGTGGCGGAGCTGGCGCCGGACCATGGCATTGGCCAGGACAACCTCGGCAATACGTATCTTGCGATCGGGGAACTGGACCTCGCGGAAGAGGCATTCAATGCGTCACCGTTACCGTCGCGCTGGTTGTACACAAACAGGGGGCTCGTCTATTACTACCAGGGCAAGTTCGCCGAGGCGGTGGCCGACCAGCTCAAGGCGATCGCGCTTGCGCCTGATGAGCACCGCGCCTGGGGGCGGCTGGGCGATGCCTATCGGTTTATGCCCGGCCGGGAGGAAGATGCGCTGACGGCATACCAGACAGCGATCAGGTACGCGGAACAGGAGTTGGCGATCAACCCGACGGATTGGGACAGCCTGGTGCGCACTTCGATGTATTACGTGCTTTCGGGCGACGTCAACAAGGCAAGGAAGCAGCTCGATAAGGTGTTCACGCTGACTGATGACGGGGCGGCGTATTATTTCGGGACAATCACGAGTCTGCATCTCGGTGACAGCGAAAAAGCGTGGCAGTACCTGCAGGAATCAGTGGAGCGCGGATTTTCGAAGAAACTGATCCGCAGCGACCCGGATCTTGCAGCCTTCAGGGAGAATAGCGAGTTCGATACGCTAACGCTCGCAGAACGCTAAAAATAATTAAAAAGGGGACAGAGCGATGAGCAATGCAAGCGGCATGTCACTGCACATTGGCATCAATGTGCTGGACAAGAAAGGTTATCCACTAAAGCCCGAGCACCCGGACTATCCGGACGGTTGGGACGGTTACCTCGAGTCCTGCGAATACGACGCCGAGGAGCTCTGCGAACTGGCACGCGAGCAGGGCTTCAATGCAAAACTGCTTCTTAGTCAGGATGCGACCAGCGAGAATGTGCGAAAAGAAATCCGCCGTGCCGCAAAGAAACTGAAGTCCGGTGATGTCTTTTACCTGACCTACGCAGGCCATGGTGGCCAGGTACCCGATCGCTCCAGGGATGAGAAAGATGATCGCCTGGATGAGACGTGGTGCTTGCATGACCGACAGTTCCTCGACGATGAGCTGTTTGCGCTGTACAGCGAATTCGAACCCGGCGTAAGAATTCTTGTCATGTCCGACTCGTGCCATAGCGGCACGGTTTCACGGGGAGGACCGCTGCGGCCCAAGAAGCGGTCAAGAACGGCGCGCTGCATGCCGCCAGAGTCCGTGCGGCCAATTTACGTTGCGCGACGCAAGGAATACGACCGCATCCAGGATGAAACGCCGCAGATTAAAGAGGACGAGGTGCAGGCAAGCATTCTGCTCCTGGCGGCATGCCAGGACCAGCAGGAGGCCGACGGCAATGCGTTTCACGGCTTCTTCACGCAGGCAGTTTTGGACACCTGGGACGGTGGCAAGTTTGAGGGCGGCTACGGCGATTTCTTCGCCGCGGTAAAACAGGAGCTGGACCGCGTAGGCCGGAGTGCGTCAAAAGCCCGCGCCGCGGCCGGAGAGACTGTCGACGAATCTGAATTCCAGGTGCCCAATCGATTCCGTATTGGCGCCAAAGACGCGACCTTCGACCAGCAACGACCGTTCGAAATCTAGCTGCTGCGTGTCGGGCGTTTGAGTTTTCGGGCGATCACGCATGACCAGGCGTAAAGTCGCGCTACTTGTATCGGGCACTGCGCTCGCGGTAGCGGTCCTCGTGCTGTTTGCCCTAAACGGCAGCGAACCGGACCACCGCGAGGTGCGCCCGCCGACACCCGTTTCCGATGTGGCGGTTGATGCACCGGCGGCAAGCGAATTGTCAGAAACAGCGCCGATAATCGAAAATCCGCAAGATGAAGCGACATCGACCGAAGTCGACCGGGCGGCGTGTGAGGGACGGTTCTCGGACGTTGAAAAACTATCGCGGGACGAGATCAACAAGGTTCTGGGCGACGCGGCTGTTCAGTTGCGAAACAGCGGGTCGCGCGAATACGCGCTCGCGGCGGCGATAATCGAGCGAAGGCTGAAAAGAGACGACGCCGAGTCATTGTTGGGTGAGCTCGAGAATGCTGCCACGCATGATCCGCTGGCTCTCTGGACCTTGCTGACGGTCTGCGATTCCGGCGATGCCGCCGATTGCGACTTTACGACAATTGAGGCGACGGTCCGGCGCAATCATTCCGGTAATAGCGCGCTCTGGATGGCGGTCGTCGGTCAGCACCTCGAGGCTGGCCAGGAGGCGGCAGCGCTAGACGCGATGCGCATGGCCGTTGGCGCGCCGGTCTACGACAGCTACTTTGCCGAGCAGTTCCTCAACATCGATCGTGCTTTGGCGGCCACCACCAACTGGTCTGCAGCCCAGCGTGCTTTTCATACGGTTGAGTTTGTGGCGACCAGCCCACCCGGGTATTCGAACATCATGTCGCAATGCCGAAGGCTGCATATCGAATGGGACTCACTGTGTGACGAACTTGCTGCGCGACTCGCTGACGATGCCGACGAGATCATGGCACGCGGGTTTGGTACTGCACTGCGACTCGAAATGTACGAGTCACGCAATGGCAGCGAGGGCATTGCGAAGCTGCGCGACGAGTTGCAAAACGAAGCGTTTGCTTTCATGCAGGACGAGGACAAGATGGCGCAATCATTCAATGCACTTCTGAATGACGAAACGCTGCTGCGCATGTTCCTCGAAAACCTCGAGTCCTACGGCGAGATCAACGCATTCGAACGGCTCATCGAGGATGTCGAACGTCTGCGCAAGACCGACGGTTACGATCAATGTAACTTTGTCACGAACCCCTACACTCTGCTCTGAAGAGCGCTTACTCCACCGTCCAGCTACTCGGCCCCTTGATGACATCCGCGATGCTTTTCGTGCGCTGCATTCGCGTCGGGTGGTGTGCGTAGAATGTGTGCTCGAAACTGACGGCCGGCTGGCGATAGATCACGCCCATTGCAACCGGCATGTGCAGGTCGATCAGCAGGCGCGCGAGAATGGCATTGCTTTCGTCATGGATAAGCACGTCGTCAGGCGATGCGGTTGCGTCGACAACTTCGAGCGACCAGGTTTCCTGGTTGAAGCGGATGCCTTTGCCGTTGTTCTCACCGAATAACATCGGTTCGCCGTGTTTCAGGTGCAGCTGCGTATTGGCGGCTGTCTTGCGTTCTGTGAAGTTGGCGAATACGTCCTCGTTATAGACGATGCAGTTCTGGAAGATTTCGACGAATGATGTGCCGACGAACGCATGCGCCTGTTGCAGGACGTCACTCATCCCTACCTTGTCGGTATCCACGCCCCGAGCAAAGAAATGTGCCCCGCATCCGAGCGCGAACTGCCCTGGCGAAACGGGCGTGTCGACCGAACCCTTGGGGCTCGACGGGGATTTCGTGCCGATGCGTGAGGTCGGCGAATACTGCCCCTTGGTGAGCCCGTAGATCTCGTTGTTAAACAGCAGGATCTTCAGGCCGACATTGCGGCGCAGGGCATGCATCAGGTGGTTGCCGCCGATCGAGAGGCTGTCGCCGTCACCGGTGACCACCCAGACATCCAGCTCCGGGTTGGCGAGCTTCAGGCCCGTGGCGATTGCGGGGGCACGCCCGTGAATCGTATGGAAGCCATAGGTTTCGACGTAGTAGGGGAAGCGGGATGCGCAGCCAATACCGGATACGAAGGCGGTGTTCTTCGGGTCGGCGCCTACGTCGGCGAGCGCCTTTTGCACGGATTTGAGAATGGCATAGTCGCCGCAACCCGGACACCAGCGTACCTCTTGCGATGTCGCGAAATCCTTGGGGGTCAGTTTGTCGCTCATGACGCCTCCCCGCGCACCGCTTCAATCTTTTCCACGAGCTCCCTGATCAGGAACGGCTGGCCGGTCACCTTGCTGAATGGAATGGGCTCAAGACAGAGCGCGTCGCGTAGCAGCGTCGTCAGCTGCCCATCGTTCATCTCCGGAACGAGTACCTTGTCGAAGCGACCGAGCAGGTCGCCAAGATTGCGTGGCAGCGGGTGCAGGTGGCGAAGATGAATGAAGCTGACACCTGTGCGGCGTGTCGCCTGGTATATCGGCCCGTAGGTCGAACCCCAGCCAACCACAACGAGGTTGCCGCTGTCCGGCCCTTGTTCAATTCCCTGGTCACCGATGAAGTCGGCGACCGAGTCGACTTTGGCGGCTCGCAGGTCGGTCATGCGCTGGTGGTTGGCCGGATCGTAGGAAATATGTCCGGACTCGACATCCTTCTCGAGCCCGCCAATGCGATGCATCAGGTCGGGCATGCCCGGTATGACCCAGGCGCGGCCGTGGGTTTCCGGGTTGCGCGTGAAGGCGCGGCGCTGCGGGCTCTCGTCAGTGTCCGGCACCGGGTTGGTCGTGATTGGCTGGAACGCCGACAGGTCCGGAATGCGCCATGGTTCGGCTGCGTTCGAGAGATAGCCGTCGGCGAGCAGGATCACGGGTGTCATATGACGAAGCGCAATGCGCGTCGCCTCAATAGCCATGTCGAAGCACTCGCCCGATGTCGAGGCGGACAGGACCGGAACAGGCGTATCGCCGTTGCGCCCGTATACCGCCTGGTAGAGGTCGGACTGCTCGGTCTTTGTCGGCAGGCCAGTCGACGGTCCGCCTCGCTGCCAGTTGACGATGACGAGTGGCAGTTCGGCGCTGACAGCCAATCCCATTGCTTCGGTTTTGAGCGCGATGCCCGGACCCGAACTCGAGGTCACGCCGATCATGCCGCCGTAGGATGCTCCGATGGCGGCACAGATGGCGGCGATCTCGTCCTCGGCCTGGAAGGTGCCCACGCCCATCTCCGCAAGATTCGTCAACCGGTGCAGAAGCGGTGATGCCGGCGTGATCGGGTAGGAACAGAACATGATCGAGCGGTCGGCCAGTTCGCCTGCGGCTGCAAGGCCGAGCGCGAGCGCCTCGGCGCCGGTAATGCTGCGATACTCGCCCGGCTCCATTTCGGCCTGCGGCAGGTCGATCTGCGAGAGGTTGGCTGACAGTTCGGCGGTTTCGGCAAAGGCATGGCCCGCATGCAGCGCCTTGATGTTGGCATCGCGCATGGTCGGATTACTGGCGAGGCGACGCTGGATCCAGTCCTCGACCGGTGCGAGTTCGCGGTCGAACATCCATAGCAGCATGCCGAGCGCATAGAAATTCTTACAGCGGCCGCCCTCGGACTTACTCAGGCCGAACTCCTTGACGGCCTCAAGATTGAGGTGGCTGATGTCAGCGGTGACAAGCTGAAAGTCGTTGAGCGTGCCGTCTTCGCGCGGGTCGCTGTCGTAGCCGGCCTTGGCCAGGTTGCGCGCCGTAAACGTGTCGTTATTGACGATAACCAGTGCGCCCTTGTCGAGCATCGGCAGGCTGACCTTCAGGGCGGCCGGGTTGAAAGCGACGAGCACCTCGGGTGCATCGCCGGCCGTCGTAATCGGGCCGCCACCGAGGTTGATCTGGTATGCCGAGACGCCAAACGTCGTGCCCACGGGTGCCCGAATTTCCGCCGGATAGTCGGGGAAAGTGGCGAAATCGGCGCCGGCCAGCGCTGTTGAGACCGCGAACTGCGATCCCATGAGCTGGATACCGTCGCCCGAGTCTCCCGCAAGCCGGATCACGATCGACTCTAGATCATTGTTTCTATTCACAAAAAAAGATTTCTTTCGAGTTTGGTCGGGTGCCCGCCTGAGCGTTTGATCGTGAGTTTAACGCAATCCGCGCGGTGGCTGGCAGGTACGCAAATCCCGGCTTGATTAGAGGCCCGACTTCGCATAGCGTACGCGCTCTGGAAACTGAAGGGTCGTACCATGACATTCGTCGTCACAGAAGCCTGTATTAAATGCAAACTGACGGACTGCGTCGAAGTTTGCCCCGTGGATTGCTTCCACGAGGGCCCGAACTTCCTCGTTATCGATCCGGACGAGTGCATTGATTGCACGCTGTGCGAACCCGAGTGCCCGGTCGAGGCCATCTACTCTGAAGACGAGTTGCCGCCAGGACAGGAAAGCTACCTGGAACTCAACGCCGAGCTGTCGCAGGAGTGGCCCGTCATTACGGAAATGAAGGACCCGCCCGAAGACGCCGACGAGTGGCGCGAGGTCAAGGACAAGCTCAAGTACCTCGAGCGATAAACCTAAGCAGGACGTCTGCGATTTCCGGACCCTTGTCTTCCTGCAGGAAGTGACCTGCATTCCTGATAATGACGTGTTCCTGTCCCTTCGCGCCGGGCACTGATTCCTGCCAGACTTTTTCACCGCCGCGCATGATCGGGTCGCGATTGCTGAAAGTCGTCAGGAAGGGTTTCGTCCATTCTTTATAGGTATTCCATGCCGCACGATTCGCCTCGCTGGCGGGATCGTCAGGTCGAATGGGCACGAGTTTCGGAAACGCGCGCGAGCCGGCCTTGTAGCGAGCGCTTGGGAATGGCGCATCGTAGGCCGCTACCTCATCGGCGCTGAGTTCGTTCACGGTGCCCATTTGCAGAATGCGCCCGATCGGGAACCAGGGACTGTACAGGGCGAACGTTCTCCAGATCTTGAAGGCACGCGGCACGGCCTGGTCGCCGGTGGGTAGGGCGCCGTTACCGACTGCAATGCGGGCGAATCGTTGCTGGTTCTCTGCAGCGACTCTGAGGCCGATCAGCGACCCCCAGTCCTGGCAGAACAGATTGATGCCGGACAGGTCGAGCGCCTCGATGAAGCCTGTCATCCAGGCGACATGAGCGGCGTAGGAGTAGTCCGACTTGCGCGTCGGCTTATCCGATTTGCCGAAGCCGATTAGATCAGGCGCGATGACCCGCAGACCGGCATCGCGCAGCGGTGGAATCATGTGCCGATAGAGATAGGACCAGCTCGGTTCGCCATGCAGCAGGAGCATGACCTCGCCGTCTCGGGGGCCCTCGTCGACGTAGTGCATCCGCATACCATCCACCTCGACGTAGTTCGCCGCGAAGTCGTAAGCAGGCAGATTTTCGAACCGGCTGTCGGGCGTTCGCACGCACTTTCTCATCGGAAGCTTCCTTCGATTCATGTCGACTAATCCGTTACAGTTACTACATGAGTATCAGCCGCCGCGCAAAATTCGTCCGTTGGATCACCGGCAGGTACATGCAGGGCCTGGATGTTCCGAACACCCCTGTCGAAATTGCGCGCAGACATTTTGAGAAGATTGCTCGCACGTTCTTGATACGAGCTATCGGTGTCGAGGTCGAGCGCACGCAGATCGCAGGTGTGGACATCGACTGGTTGCGACCCAAGAAGGCGCGCAAGGATAAGGTGCTCTATTACCTGCACGGCGGCGCCTACGTGATTGGCAGCCCCAGGACGCACAGGCAACTGGTCAGCCATATCGCACGTGCGGCCGGCGTTGTCGCGCTGCTACCGGACTACCGCCTTGCACCCGAGCACCCGTTTCCGGCTGCAATCGACGATGCCGTTGCTGTTTACCGCAGCTTGCTGGACAGCGGGTTCAAGCCGGAAGACATCATCATCGCGGGCGACTCCGCGGGTGGCGGACTTTCCGTTGCAACCCTTCTGTCGCTGCGTCATGCGGGATTGCCGATGCCGGCCGCTGCCGTTCTGCTTTCTCCGTTTCTCGATGTTACTGGCAGTGGTGAGTCGGCGACGACTCGGGCGGATCGGGACCCCTGGTTCGATGTCGGCGATCTGCACGCGGTCGCGCGCTATTACTGTCCCGACGAGAGCGAGTGGCGGAATCCCCTGGTTTCTCCGGTATTTGCCAACGTAGCAGGTCTACCGCCCATGCTGATCCAGGTCGGCGACGACGAGATTCTGTTGAGCGATTCAACGCGCCTGGCCGACAAACTCGAAGCCGCGGGCATTGCTGTCGAACTCGAGATCTGGCCCGGGATGTGGCACGTGTTCCAGATATTCATTGGCAAAATGCCGGAGGCGAGAAAGGCCGTCAAAAAAATCGCCGAGTACATTAGCGAGCGCCTGGACGTCGGCTCGTGACCAACAAGAGGAAGATAGCAGGAATCATCTGCATCCTTGCGGACATTCTAGGTACATCTCAGAATTGACGCGTTGCCCCTACCTGCAACAATCACCAAGTCCATAAAGGCAAACCCGACCAGAGTCGGTGACGCAAATCCAAGGTTCTTCGCTTACTCAGGTTTGTCTAACGAGAAAGGGGAAGACAATGGGCAACATCAACATCACACGCGTACTCCTGGGCGGGTTGCTCGCAGGCCTGGTGATTTGCTTTGGTGAGTTCATTCTGGGTTGGGTTATTCTCGGCGGGCAGTGGGCCGAAGTTATGGCAGAGGCTGGCATGGGCGAGATAGGCGGAGGACAAGAAGCCGCATTCTTGATTGTTGCCATTCTGTATGGCATCGCGTTGATCTGGATCTATGCTGCCATCAGGCCGCGCTTCGGGCCGGGACCGAAGACGGCGGTCGTTGCCGGGCTGACTTTGTGGGTCGTGGCTTGGTTGCTCGTCTGCGCTTACGTGATGGTTATCGGTGTATTTCCGGCGGGCCTATTGATTGCAGCTATCGTTTGGGGACTGTTTGAGCTCCCAATTGCTGCGCTTGCAGGCGCCTGGTTGTATCAGGAAAGTGACGCTGCGTGAAAGTCCGCGAATGGCCGGAACCAGCCCCTCACCGGGTTTGAGCTACAATGACGGCTGTTGATCCATAGCGGACGCGCTCCGCGTGAATGCACTTTGCCGGGATCGATCCATTATGATGGGCGCACCCAGGCTGATGACACCAGCTCTATGCTCTCTCAATTCCGCACGCTTCTCCTGCTTGCAACACTGGCATCCGCCGCAGGCTGTTCCGCGACGATCGACACGGAGGCAGTCGACGGGCGGATAGAAAACTACCGGCATGTGGATGACCTGCAACGAAGTGTCAGAATCTCCTGGAAATGCCGGACCACGGGCATCCTTAGCAGCCTGTTTTCGACATCGGGCGACACAGGCTGCAACGAGGAACGAGGGCACGGCGCTGTAAACCTTCCCATCAGTCCCGAGGGGACCTTTGAGATACCGGCGCTCGATGTGAAAGTTATCAAGTTTTTCTCCAGCCCATCGCTGTATTTCGAGTGGGAGATTGTGACCGCTAACGAGGATAAGGAAGTAGATACGGAGACGTTGATCAGAGGTAAGGTCCACGGCAACAAGTACTTCAGGGAGGTCCTTTCCGCACACCGTATGCTTCGATTCATCGCTTTCGAAGATGCCTGTGTCGAGACCAATGTCACCGCGAGAGACGGGGCGAAACAATTTCCGCTTGAAGACATACCGCGCGTGTACCCACATTCGAGTGGTGCCAGTTACCTGTTTTACCTGTCCGCAACGCTGAGGCGAAACGGGCAGGTTGTCAGGACACAGTATCTCGACATGGATTACGACGGCGGCCGGTTCTGCGGCACCGGTATGGGCATGCACGTTCCGGCAGGCGATGAAGCGGCCACATACGAAATCTCATTGGGCGCGCGCATCGACATCTCGGCTGGCGTCGTCTACTCAGTGTCGCCACCAGACCCTGTTTCGGGGCAACGTAAGAAAGTTACTCGCCAGGTGGGTGAAGTTATTGGTCGTGAGGCGAAGATCCCGCTGGCCCTGGTAAACCGGATACCCGACAAGCTGCTCGAGCCAGTAGAACTCGAGCTGGACATCACTCAGCCTGCGTCGGTGCAATAGTCAGCTGCCCGTCGCGCGGTCTGCGGTAGAATGGCGGCTACTAACCCGATCCACCCGGTCTTCCACGACGGGGATCTCAATGACCAAGGGGCGGGACATGACCTCGAAGAAGAGACAAGCAAGAATCGCGGGACTGCTGTATCTGATGCTGCTCCCCACGGGCATCTTCAGTCTCATCTATGTTCCTTCGACACTTGCAGTGTTCGGAGATGCTGCGGCAACCATTCAGAATATCGAGGCATCGGAGCTACTGTACCGATCAGGCATTTATGTCGGGCTCCTGTCCAGTCTGATCTATTTGCTCGTCGCACTTGCCCTGTACCGATTGCTGAAGGACGTCAGTGAAAAGCAGGCGATACTGATGGTGGCATTCGTCGTGCTTAGTGTCGCCGCATCATTCGCCAACTCATTTAATCAGCTTGCGGTTCTGATCATTCTGAGCAAGCCCGAATTCCTGTCCGCATTTGACCCCGCGCAGTTGGAAGGCGCTGCGTACCTGTTTATCCGCTTATACAGTCACGGAAACCAGATCATCCAGGTATTCTGGGGGCTCTGGCTGATCCCAATGGGAATCCTCGTCTATCGATCCGGGTTCATACCCAGAATCATCGGGATTTCACTCTGGATTGCAGCCGCCGCCTATCTGCTGAGCAATTTCACATTCTTGCTCTTGCCGCAATACACGGCCGCCCTCTACCCGGTATTTACCGCACTTGAGATGTTGGAGCTGCCAATCATCCTATGGCTGGTAATCGTGGGTGTAAGAGCATCACCAGTTGAGACGTCATGATCATGGTTCAGGCTTGAGGGTGCCAGCTGTTGGCCGAGTCCGGAAACTGATCGACCCACATGACTTGCAGCGCAGTGCGCTGAGAACTGCCTGCGCGCCTGTCCCTGTCTTGCTCACCGCACCCAGATCGATTTGCGTCAAGTCGGACCGCGACAACCATGAAACATCCGGTTTGGAGGAATGGTGCAGTGCACCAAAAACTCCACGGACATACAGGTAAGCCTCTTCAAGAGGCGCTGAGCAATAAGGGCAAGTGCTGTCAGACATGTATTGGACCCCGCTAATGACGATGATCGCTTGACGCGCTGCTCCATCGATCAAAGACTAAGTTGCATGACACTTCAAGTGCAATAGCTGGATTCTACTACCGGGCTAACGCGGATAAGTGAGTAATAGAGTCCCGACCTGCAGGCCGTCGTCTTGCTCGATCATGATGGTGTCTATTGTAGGTTTGTCCAACTACCAAACGGCAGCGTTGCCTGAGGCTGCAGGTGCCAAGCACCAGTGGTTCACGAAGGTGTCATAATATCCGTGGACTGCAGAATTCTACGTAGAAGCCGAGGCCAACTGACGCACTCCGGATTGCTACTATGACGGTCCCTTGATGTTCGATGGTTGAGTTGCGGTGGCTTTGCAAACGACTCCCCGGCTAATTTCTGTTTTTCTTATTCTTATTCTCAGCGTGCAGCAGGCAGAGGCCGGTTCGCCGCCGAGCATAGACTGGTCGATCGCCTTTAATACCGACTCTACTGCCCATAAGTTCGGTGCGGTCCGTTTCTCTGAAACCGAAGCCGATATCGTCTATATAGCCGGGGCAGGCGATTTGAATGCGAGTGGCAAAGACTATCCGGACGATCCTTCGCTATTCCCGGTGACACGGGTTCTGCCCGAAGGTGTCGATCTTGCGAATGCGCTCAATACCATCGGCGTCTGGGTCGGAAAATTGAACTACCGGACAAATCAGTTCGAGTTCTTTACGTTCATCGTACTGGGGTCCGGCGCCGTGCCGACTGCCGTCGCAGACCTGGCATTCGACTCAAGCGGGGACATAATCCTTGTGGGAAGCACGACATTCGGCGTCGGGGGCAGGCCACCGTTCCCGTCAACGAATTCCGGCGGTGTGGCGGGATGCAGGACGACGGACAGCCGGACCCCTTCTGATGACGGCCTGATCATTCGACTCAGTGCCGACGGTCAAGACCTGAAATTTGCCTGCGCCTATGGTGGGTCCGGCGAGGACCATATTACGACCGTCTCTGTCCTTCCAAGTGACGCGATCGCGATTGGTGGGTATACGAAATCGGCCGATCTGTTTACCAATGTTGGATATGACACCAATTTAAACGGCGAGCAGGATGGCTTTATTGCCGTGCAGTTGGCAGGGCGGCACAACTATGCGATGTATCGCGTAGCGTACGTTGGTGGAAGTGGCGGTGATGTGATCCTGGACAGTATCCTGGTCGGGGCGAACAAGCTCATATTTGGTGGCTTGACCGATTCACAAGACTTGTTCACAACGCCCGACGCAATCGAAAGTGCTCCCTTGGGAATGCTCGATCAATTCCTGATTCAGGTTGATCCGGAGACCATAGAGCATCTGTACCTAAGTTACCTGGGCGCCACAGGCAGCGAGGACATTCAACAACTCGCGAGCGATGCGTCCGGCAACGTGTATCTTGTCGGGACGTCGAACTCATCAGACTACCCGGTTGTGGGTCAGAACGCGCTGTCACCTCATGGTGGTATCGGCGCTGTTGTCACCAAGCTCGACCCGGATCTCAGTCGGATCCTGTTTTCGTCGTTTCACGGATTTTCACCGGCCGATTTCGTCTCTGGCGAGTCCATCGCTGTAAACGACCACGGGGACCTGGCTATTGGGGGTCAAACAGATGACCCCTTGTTATATCCAGCCGTCAACCCGCTGACAGATTTGGACGAAAGCACGTTACCGTTTGCTCGGGAGTATGCGCACGTCATCAAGTGGCTGAACAATAATGGTCGATACGAGCTTGATTACGCGACGACGCTCGGAGGCGATGGATCTGCACAGGACCTCGATTTAATAGATCGCGAAAACCTGCTCATCGGCGGCATCGTCGATGCCCATTCTCTAATCGATCCCACCTATCACTATGCGCCAATCGGCGAGTTCGGGAACTCGTTTGGCCCGTTTGCCATGGTGATTAGTAACGAGGTTCCCGACCTGCCCGTCGTGAGTGGTGGCGGTAGTAACAATGACAACAATAGCGGCGGTGGCGGTGGTGGCGCTTTGAGTGTTCTTGGCCTCCTGTGCGTACTCGCCATAATGCGTGTCAGGCTCCGTCGCCGGTGACAGGGTTGAGCCCGAGCCGTTCTTCGTACTCCGACACGAACTGTTGCTGCATCTTGTAGAAAGGTCGTGGCTGGCTCCCTTCGAGCACGTCAACGAGCAGGTTGAGGTGCGTGTGCCAACCGCCGCTGACGCTGAGGACTGTATCCTTGCTGTCGAGCCTGCGATGCGTCAGGACCAGTCTTACCTTGTCGCCTTCGGCCGTCAGCTCGTAGCAGACGAGGGATGATTCATCGTCGAATTCCCAGGTGTGCTCAAGAACGCGCGGCGGTTCGCAGCGGATGACTTTGCCTTCGAACGACATCTTTTCAGGCATGTCCTTGTACTTCTCGGGCCGGGGAATATCCTCGGCGCTCGACAATGAGACATTGTGAAAATGCATGTCGACATGACCGTCGGCAATTGTCTCGACATCCCCGCCGCAGAGCCACTGCGCGCGCTTGTCGCTTTCTGTCAGGTAGGACCAGACGCGTTCGATGGGTCCCGGCAGCAGGCGCTCAAACCTCACCGTGGTCTCGTCGAGTAATTCACCGTAATCGTTCATTGTTGCACTCCTTCATTCCTCGGGCTCGCCAAGCAGCTGTTCCAGCTTGTCGAGTCGTTGCGACCAGAATTCACGCACTTTGCCGAGCCATTCTTCTACTTCGTTGAAGCTCTCGTCGGTGAGGCTGTAGATCCGCCGCTGGGCGTCGGCCCGTGCGGATACTATCCCGGCGTCGCGGAGCACTTTCAGGTGCTGTGAGACGGCCGGGCGGCTCATTTCGAATTGGTCGGCGAGATCGCCGAACGAGGATTCACCGACAGCGAGGGACTCGATGATCTGGCGGCGAGTAGGGTCGGCAAGGGCAGTGAATGTATCCATGCCCCCATGATAAGCTAATTCTTAATTAAGTCAACACTTAATTTAAAACGTCGATTGCTGCTGCGAGTCGTCATACATCTTCGTAAGGAATGAACGGATTGCGGGCTCCGCCTCAGCCCGAGTCATAAGTTTCTGGTTTTCAAGGACTATTGCCATGTCCTTGATCGAGCGCTTGCCATCGATCAGGGACATGATGAACGAGTAGATCTGGGTCGTCATGGCCTGCTGCCGGAATGACGAAGACAGTGGCACCGGGTCGTTGCCGGTCACGATCCAGTCGGGCAGGGACCGGTGCCGCTCGGGCCTGGTCGCGTTGCGTTCCTTGTAAGCCGAAAACGTAAAGACACGTTCCTGGCGGCCGTGCCGACTGGCCGGCGAACACATTTAAGGGATAGTGGCCTGCGATACATAGGGGTCTGAAAAGCCGCACTCCCCGACGATTGCTTTGACCTCTTCGGGGCTGTAGCGCTTCGCTCGCCGCGGATTCGAGAATGCGAGCGATCCGAAATTAACCCAGCGGCCTTGCTTTTTCAGCAAGCGATTGATGCGCGCTGCGAACACGGGCAGGTCCTCGGTGATGATGTCGATAAGCCACGGCGTCACGATGGTGTCGAAGGACTTCTCCGGGAACGGCGCGCGCAGTGCGTCGCCCAACACGAGATGGAAATTGTCGCCTGCGGGCTCGGGTGCCGACAGCGAGCGCAGTATCGCATCGTCTTCGAGCGCCAGCGGCGCGATGGGAAACTCATAGAGATTGACATGCCCACCGTCAGTGACAGCCTTCGCAACGAGCATGAGCAACGGATTGAAGTCGAGCACCACTGTCGACTCGCATTCAAGACTCGTGTGGATGTCATAGGCGAGCCGTCCCGCGCCGGCGCCGAGGACAAGGACACGGCCGAGGTCCGCATGATCGTGCAGAACGGCGCGAATCTGCTTGAGGGAGGCCTCATTCTCCTCGTCCCCCCAGCCCCAGTCACGGTGAATATTGGCGTAGTAGGTGTTGAGGCCCTGGTCGGACGGCAGCCGCGCACGCAGCGCCAGGTAGCTTTCGTAATTGCCCTGCAGCGACTGCACGTCGACCGGCCGGAGCAGTTTTTGCAGCTTTCGCCGGTGTGACTCAACGCATTTCTTGTAGCGCTCCACGCGCCGCTTCGCAAGGGCTGACAGGTCCTTGTTCTTGAGCTCCTGTTCGAGTCCGGCAATTTCATGGCCGAGTTGTTGCAGGGCGAATTGCAGCCTGCCACGCCACTCACCGAGCGCGGCGTACGGCTCGGCAAACATCCAGGGAATGCCATCGACATGCGGAAAGTCGATATTGCAGGCTTTGCAGTGTGAAATGTCCTCACCCGACTCGAGCGGTGTCTTGTCGCAGCGTGGGCAGGCGAGGAGGGCGATTAGTTCAGTCATGCAGCGATTATGCACAAAAAAACGGCCAGCCGAAGGGAAGCGGCTGGCCGTGGCTTTGCCGCGCTGCCGCGCGGCTGCACAGCTTAGCTATGCGGGGTTGGCAAATCGTTTACAGTCCTTACGCGACAGGCACCGTCCTGTTCACTATGGGTTCGAACGCCGTAAACCGGTCGAGATCGCTGCCGAGGCCGTGGCCGATGCCAAGGCTCTGGTAGATCGCCTCGAACTCACCCGTGGTGACCTGGCCATGCAGCGCCATGTAGTTCAGCACCACGGAATTCACGAGCAGGTTGACGTTGTTCGCCATCGGCGTCGCGGCGCGCGCGACCGAGCCGCCGGCATCCATATAGCCGAGCTGCTGGTGGAGCGCCTGTTCGTCGGGCGAAGCGCCCTTCAGGATGGCTCGTCCACCCAATCGCGGCGGATTGTAGACGAGGAAGAACGAGCCGGCGGTCGAGGAGTTGTCACTCGTCCACTCGCCCTTGCCGCGACCGTCGTTGGAGTTGTCGATCACGCCATTCGACGACAGCGAGCCGTCACTGAAGACATACAGCATCAGCGGCATGTCGAGCCTGGCCGCGTATTCCAGGCAAGCACCCATGCACTGCCCGGCGCGGAAGTCCTTGACCTCGCCTTCGGCGCGGGCGCCACCGTGATAGTCGTAACCGCCCATTTCGACGCAGCCGGCGCCGGCAAAGCCGTTCATGACCAGTTTCATGACCGACGCTGTCTTCTGGAATTCGCGCGCATCCCGGTTGCCGGCGAAGAACTCAGCGTTCGTGAAGATCCCGGCCGCATCGTCAACGATGTCCGTATCGAGGCCCGGATCAATCGGCGTACCGCCGAAGCGGTCGGCAATGTGCGCAGCTTTCAGATAGCCACAGCGAACTGCCTTGTCGATGTCGACATCGCGATTGACCAGCGTCTCGACACGCGCAATCTTCTCATCAGAAAGCCGATAGATTGACTCCATGACCTTGGTAGCGTCATCTTTCGACAGGATGCCGACCAGGTCACCCGTGTCGACGAGGTTAACCACGTCACTGGGGCGATCGACCTTGGTCGGCCGCAGTTCGGGGTCGAACAACGGCAGCGGCAGCGTCGAGTTGCCACCCGAATCCGAGTTTTCCGAGCCAGCAAGTCCCAGGATCGAGCCCTTGGCGCCCGCCAACGCGATGCCGTACATCGGGTTGTGCGGATTGTTGCCCGTGTCGTTGTCCGAGCGGGCAGGGATCACCGCGCCGTTGATACCGGCCGCCGTCGCTGCGCTCACGCGCGACAGAATGCCGCGGCGGAACGGGCTGTCGAAGTGAAAGCCAAGCCCGAGATCGAAGTTCGCAAACGGGTTGCCGTTGACGTCGTTAAGGCCCGGTACCATGTCGCCCGGCAGCCCCATCTTTTCGTAGCCATTGGTCGCCAGAAAGTCGTTCTGACCGCCTTCCTGGCCAACGAGCACGTTTGAGTTGGCGATATTCGCACCACCCGCGAGGTCGAAGCAGATAAACGGAATCTTGCCCGCGCCATCGGTGATGTTGCACTCAGCCGGTGAGCGCAGTGCATCGAGGTCCGCCGCGAGGTCGGCATAGGCCGGGTTCGTCAGTAGCGGCGCGATACCACCCACGGTAAAGGCCGCACCCGTCATGAATCCCTGCGACAGAAGCTGGCGCCGCGTGACAGGACGCGGATGATCGGGATGCAGCAGCGGCATATCCCAATTGTCCTTGTTTCGTTTCATGGTCATCTCAATATTCCCTTGGTAGTCCTGTCGTTACTGAACCAGCGTCGCTGCGCTGCCGAGTACGGATGCGCACACACCCTTGGAGATAGCGCGAGTATTACTCGTACCGGCAAGCAGACGATCGATCAGGTTGTCCGGCCGCGCACCGCCACCCGACACATACGACGCCATTTCGGCATGCACGTCGGTGTAGCTCGGTTGCGACGCAATCGGCGTGCTCGTGGACGAGTGGCCGACGGCACGCTCGATCAATGGCTCTACGAACGCGTCGCGATTGCCTGCGCTGAATGCGACGCCAGGGGCCGCATTGAAATCAAACGTCGGCCAGAGTGTGGCGTCCTCGACGGCGGCATCGCAGTACTGGATCGCAAGCTGTGCAATTGCAACCTGGTGCGAAGAAAGGAACGCCTCGGCAGACTCGATAGCCGGCAGTGACTGGCGCAACTCCTGGAAGGTCTCGTCGACCATGAAGATGCCACCGCGCTGATACGTAACGCGATCGACACCCGTGATCGCGGCGTACGTGGCGTCAATTTCATCAAACGTCTTCACGCCGATATCCGAGCTCATTGTCTCCGCCGTCGCGATGTAGTTGGCGACCGTGAGCATCGGATCTTGCGGCCGATTGAAAGTCGCGCCATCGAGGTTGTCGAACGTCAGGAAGAACTCGTCCGCGTCCGGACCCTTCTCGAGCGGCAGAACCGCGCCGAGTACAGACAGCGGCTGGCCGAGTTCGTCCAGGGCAGCCGGGTCCGACAGGTCAAGGGCTTCGATGAGATTGGCGTAACTCTGTCCAACCGGCGCTTCCTGGCCGTTCATGGCCACACGCATGCCCTGCATGGAGATTCCCTGCGGAGTTGAGCCGTCCAGTGTCGTGAAGTGAGGCTTGTCGAACAGGTACGCGAACGAATCGAACTGCTGTGCCTCAAATAGGACGTAGGACGTCTGTACCGGCGCGCCGATGCGTTCGGAAATATCGAACAGCAGGTAGAAGCGCTCGCCAACGCCCGCGTCGAAGTTCTGGGTAATCTGTTCTTCGCTCAGCGCGCGGCGATGAATGGCCGCAAGGCGGAACGTCCCTTCCCACAGACCGTCGCTCGATGCCTCGTTACCGAGAACCAGCGCGAAATTGCTCTGCCACGGGACGAGCGTACCGCCGGGTACAGGATCGGTCTGCGTGACCAGCTCACCGTTGACATAGATCTTGCGTCCGTCGACGGGGCTAAAGGTTGCTACAACGTGTTGCAACGTGGCCTGCAGGACTTCATCAGCGTCCGGCGTGGACAACTGTGGATCGCCGTTAAGCGTCGTCAGCGGCGTGCCGTTCGCGTCCGCCGCATTGCTGCGCAGCAGGAAGTCATAGTTGTACAGCGTCTGCTGCAGCGTGAAGTTGCGCGAATTCTGTCCCGCCGAGTAGCTGACGATGCGCGACATCTCCTGGGTCACGTTGGCAGGAATCACCCAGGCTTCGATCGAGAACTCGCCCGCTTCGACGAGGATGTCATGCAGTTTCGAACTGGCGACCGTCGACCCCTGGGCCTTGCCCGGGCCGGCCGACGCTTCGGCACCAATCGTGATGCCCCAGCCGCCGTACCAGGTTACGTCGCCCGTCAGATTCAGGTCGATCGCCGGGTCCACGCCGCTGGTGTCGAAGGCTGTAGGACCAAGGCCCGTCTTGAATTCCCATAGCGCGATCTGGTCGTTTTCGTAACGGTTGCCGCCGGAGGCAAGCGTACCGTCGACGAGGCGCACGGCCTTGCTGTAGATCAGGTTCGGATCGACCGTTGTCGGCTGGATACCGCCGGCGAAGCCGTTCACGGCCGCCAGCATTTCGGCGCCGGAACTCACACAGTCACTGCCGTTCCAGCAGTTGTGGAACTCGTCGCGTACGCGAATGACGAAGCGCGAGTTTTCGGGCGTGTCGAGGTTGATCTTGGACTTGGCCGCGTCATAGGCCGATGCAACATCCGGGTCGGCAAAGTACGGCTGTTGGGCCGTGGCGGACTCCGAGCTGTGGCAGCGCTGGCAGTAAGGCACGAGAATATCGTCGTACAGCCATTGTTCGAACAGGGCCGTGTTGGTCGGGTAGTTCTTGCTGTCGCTCGGATCACGATCCGGCGGAGCCGTGAGCACGATCTGGCGGCCACCGCCCGCGGCGGCGCCAAGCCAGTTTTCGATCCACGTCGTCATGATCGTGCC
>SHLT01000206.1 GCA_004282875.1 Chromatiales bacterium
GCCGACAGGCTGTCGGCCAGGCGCTTGGCCAGCGCCGTCTTGCCAACACCGATCGGTCCCTCGATCGCGATATAACGAGATGAACCAGCTGAGGTTTTCAGCGAACTAACGGACACAGGCTTCCTTCAGGCGATGCGTGAGATGCTCGGCTCGATCCTGCTGACCGGAATAGTGGCTACCCGGCCAAGGCCGGGAACGACAAGATCCGGCGCGATCTCTGCCAGGGGCAACAATACAAAATTTCGCTCGCCGATGCCCGGGTGAGGCAGCGTTAATTCGGGACCGTCCATTTCCTCCGCAGAATAGACCAGAAGATCAAGATCGATAACCCGAGGACCCCAGCGCAGCTCGTCGCGCTCGCGCCCTTGCCGGCTCTCGATAGCGTGCAATTCCGCCAATAACTCGCCGGGAGCCAGGGTGGTAAGTACGGCGACAACCGCATTGACGAAATCCGGCTGCTCGATGCCGCCAAACGCGCCCGATCGATACAGCGATGATGTCGCGACCCTGCGGATCTCCGGGACTTCGCCGAGGAGCGCGATTGCATCCTTTACCTGGCTCGCCGGCCCGTCAAGGTTGCTGCCAATACCGACGTAGGCCGGATACCAGTGGATGTCGCCGGTCACGGGCTCTGTGTCGACTTCTTGCGGCGGCGTCGTCGGGGTCGACGATTCTTCTGGCCCGTAGGCTGGCCCAGCTGGAAGCTCGTGGCGCGCTCGGCGGCAGACTGCGTCTGCACATCGGTCCAGAACTTCGCCGTCTCCTCGCTGCCCTGCCCGACTTCGGACAGCAGCAGCATGAAGTCGTAGGCCGCACGAAAGCGGCGGTGGTCGAGCAGCTTCATGGCGCGCTTACCGCGCTTGAACTCGAATCGCGGCTGCAGCGACAACATCTCGCGCATCGGCACCGTGAAGCGCTTCGGGATCGAGATACGCCGCTGCTGCTGCGCCACGATTTCATACGCCGCCAGCGCCAGTGCCTGCGACTCCGACATCTTTTCCTCGGAGCGCCTGATTTCGGCCAGTTTCTTCACGGGCAGCCAGAGAAAAACGCCAAGCAGGAACATCGGCGTAACAGACTTACCTTGCTTGACGCGACGGTCGGTATTTTGCAGGGCCGCTCGCGTAAATCGCATGAAGTCGGCGTCTGCGTCCAACTCCTCGGCAGTCGCTGGAAACATTTCGCGGAACAGGCCGTGGTCGCGCAACAAATCAAACGTACGTTCAGCGTTACCTGCCTGGAACAACTTCAGGAACTCATCGAACAAACGCGCGGCGGGCACGTTGGTGAGCAGGTGTGAATGATGATCGATGGCCCTGATAACGGGTTCGTCAATTTCGAACTCGAGCTTCGCCGCAAACCGAACGGCACGCAGCATACGCACCGGATCTTCGCGCATGCGCTTTTCCGGGTCCCCGATCAGGACGATGCGCTTCTTCTTGACGTCTTCGAAGCCGTCCGTGTAGTCCCAGATACTGAAATCGGCGATGTTGTAGTACAGCGCATTGCAGGTGAAATCGCGGCGCCACACATCCTCGTCAATCGAGCCGTATACGTTATCGCGCAGAATGCGACCTTCGTCGTCGCTGTGATGATCGTCGTGTTCGTGAATCGCGGCTGCCCGAAACGTAGCAACCTCAATGATTTCGCGCCCGAACCGTACGTGGGCGAGACGGAAGCGCCGCCCGATCAGGCGGCAATTGCCGAACAACGCTTTGACTTCCTCGGGCGTCGCATCCGTGGCTACATCGAAGTCCTTGGGATGAAGCTCGAGCATGGCATCACGGACGCAACCGCCGACCAGGAAGGCCTGGTAGCCGGCCTTATTCAATCGATACAGAACCTTGAGTGCGCTCTTGGAGAACTCTGCCCGGGTGACGTTGTGGGCGGCACGGGGAATGATTCTTGGTTCTTTCGACCCGTTCTTCGGGTTCTTTTTCAACGATGTGTCCGTCTGAAGGCTATATATGCGGCCGTATGATAACAGCCTGCAGCCCGATGCCCCAGAATGGCGAATTTATGGCATTTTTGGCTTGAGCCCCGGCGCGCTGGCCGTATAATAGCGCCCCCGGTTCCGCTGGACCGGCAACCCCGCTCCCTTCGTCTAGCGGTTAGGACTCCGCCCTCTCACGGCGGCAACAGGGGTTCGAGTCCCCTAGGGAGTACCAAAT
>SHLT01000135.1 GCA_004282875.1 Chromatiales bacterium
TGGCGGTCGAAGAGGACGATGAAGACACGGTCAATGAAGTCGTCAATGATCTCGGCCAGTTTGAGAAGATCGTGGCCGGCCTGGAATTCCGGCGCATGTTCTCGGGGGAAATGGATTCCAATAACGCCTATGTCGACATTCAGTCCGGCGCGGGCGGGACAGAGGCGCAGGACTGGTGCGAAATGTTGCTGCGCATGTACCTGCGCTGGGCGGAGGCCCATGGCTTCAAGGCGGAGGTGATCGAGGCGTCGGCCGGCGAAGTCGCCGGGATCAAGAGCGCGACCATCTACATTACAGGCGAGTACGCTTATGGGTGGCTGCGTACAGAGACGGGCGTGCATCGCTTGGTACGCAAGTCGCCGTTTGATTCAGGTAACCGGCGGCACACGTCCTTCGGCTCCGTCTTCGTCTCTCCCGAGGTAGACGACAACATCGATATCGAAATCGATCCGTCGGATTTACGCATCGATGTCTATCGTGCAAGCGGTGCGGGCGGCCAGCATGTCAACCGGACTGAATCCGCAGTGCGTATCACGCACCTGCCGACCAATACCGTCGTGCAGTGCCAGAACGATCGTTCGCAACACAAGAACAAGGCAACGGCGATGAACCAGCTGAAAGCCAAGCTCTACGAACTCGAGCTGCAGGAGCGACGCTCTGCCGCGGCCGAGGTCGAAGAAGGCAAATCGGATGTCGGCTGGGGTAGCCAGATTCGCAATTACGTGCTCGACCAGAGCCGTATCAAGGATTTGCGTACCGGCGTCGAAACCGGTAACACTCAGGCAGTACTCGATGGCGGGCTGGACGCCTTCATTGAAGCCAGTCTCAAGCAGGGACTGTAAACCCAAAACGGAAGATTCGTGAGCAACGACAAGCAACAAGACGAAAACAAGCTAATCGCTGAACGGCGCGCCAAGCTCGAAGCACTCAGGGAGCAGGGCAACGCGTTCCCGAACGATTTTCGGCGCAACGCGATTGCCGAGGAATTGCACCAGACGTTTCATGCGCACGACAACGATGCGCTGGCCGAGGAGAAGATCGAGGTCAGTGTGTCGGGCCGTATGATGCGCAAGAATGTCATGGGCAAGGGGAGCTTCATTGCATTGCAGGATCGCTCCGGCAGAATCCAGGTTCGCGTCGAGCGTGACCGCCTGCCCGAGGGGGTCTACCAGGCGTTCAAGAAGTGGGACGTTGGTGACATCGTCGGTGCAAGGGGCATGCTGATGCGGACGCAAAAAGGTGAGCTCACGGTCCTGGCCGACGAAATTCGCCTGTTAACCAAATCGCTGCGGCCGCTCCCCGAGAAGTGGGCCGGATTGTCCGACCAGGAGACGCGCTACCGGCAGCGCTATGTCGACCTCATCATCAACGAATCCAGCCGCGAGGTGTTCCGTAAGCGGTCCGAGATCATTACCTACATGCGCGGATTCCTGGAGTCGCTCGATTTTCTGGAAGTCGAAACACCGATGATGCAGGTCACGCCCGGCGGTGCGATCGCACGGCCGTTCACGACCCATCACAACGCACTCGACATGCCGCTGTACTTGCGCATTGCGCCCGAGCTGAATCTGAAGCGCCTCGTCGTTGGTGGCTTCGATCGTGTTTACGAGATCAATCGTAACTTCCGTAATGAAGGGGTCTCGACGCAGCATAATCCGGAGTTCACGATGCTCGAGGCCTATCGTGCCTACGCCGACTACAATGACTGGATGGATACGACCGAAGCGATGCTCCACGGTATGGCTGAAGCCGTAAACGGGACGACGATAGTCGAGTACCAGGGCGAGCGTTTCGATTTTGGCAAGAAATTCACGCGCATGACCGTTGAAGAAGCGATCGCCAAATACAACCCTGACTTCGACATCACCAAAGTCCGGGACCGTGACTACTTGGCCGCGTACTGCGACAAGCTCGGCATTCACGTCAAGGACAACTACGGTCCGGGCAAGCTGCAGACCGAGATATTTGACGAGACGGGTGAAGCGAAACTCCGTGAGCCGACGTTTATTACGCAGTATCCGGCGGAGGTGTCGCCGCTCGCTCGCAAGAATGACGAAGATCCTTTTGTCACCGACCGCTTCGAGTTATTCATAGCCGGACGTGAAATCGCCAATGGCTTTTCGGAACTTAACGACTCCGAGGACCAGGCCGAGCGTTTCCGTGCGCAGGTCGAGAACGCGGCATCCGGCGACGACGAAGCCATGTCTTACGATCATGACTATATTCGTGCGCTCGAATACGGACTGCCGCCCACTACGGGTATTGGCATCGGGGTGGACCGGCTGGTCATGTTGTTGACGGACTCGCCGTCGATCCGCGACGTACTGCTGTTCCCGCACATGCGTCCCGAAGTCTTCGAGTAGGATCTTACCTGCCATCCGGCCACGGTCGCGCCACCTGCGAGTGGCGAGTTTGGTCTATACTGGTGGCGGAGCAACATCCGATAAGAAAAACAAGATAACCAACCTCGGGGGCGACTATGAAGAAGTTACTCAGCTTATGTTTAATTGGCGGCTTGTGCCTGGTCCTGGGCACGGCGAATGCGAACCCGCACGGAATGCCCAAACGCGGCATGAACCCGGACGCGGCGCAAGAGCTGCGGGATGCCAATGTCGACAAATACTATGGTCAGTTCACGCCGGCGTTTTCGACAGACGTTGGAGAAGGCTGGACCAAACACACGTTTGATCCAGGTGCGTCTTTTGACGGCCCGCTGTGCATTGCCGGAACGCCGTATTCCGTCTTTACCAAGAAACGCAGTCCATCCAAAGTCCTGATCATGCTGCAGGGCGGCGGCGCGTGCTGGCAGGATTTCTACAACTGCAACGTGCTCTCGGAAGACCAGGAGCCACCACCTGCGCCTGTTGGAATCTGGGACGATGTATCCGGTCTGAATCCACTAGACGACTGGTCCGTTGTTTACATGCCGTACTGTGACGGTTCGGTATTCTCCGGCGATAACGATGTCATCGACCCGTCCTGGCAGGCATTCATCGAAGCCAGCCTCGGCCTGCCGGCCGGCACGGGACCGCTCGTACGATTCCATCGTGGCCTGCGCAACGTAACGGCGGGCGTTAACGTCGCGAAGGACATGTTCCCGCACGCCAGCCAAATCGTCGTGGCCGGGTCGAGTGCCGGCGGTGTCGGCGCAACCGCCTTCGCGCCGTTTCTTGCGCGCAAGGCCTATGGCAACAGGGCGAAACTGACGGTCTTCAACGACGCGGGCCCGGTCGCAATCAACCTGGCTGACACGGGCGCCATTGCCGCGCGCGCTGCGGACTGGAAGTTTGGCCAGTTCTATCCTGCCAGCTGTACGCAATGTGATGACCAGGGGCAGGGCACCGCGCTCATCAAGTGGCGTCTCGCGAATGACAGCACGATTCGGGAAGCCTTCTACTCGACCGACTTCGACCTGACCAACCGCTTCTTCATGAAACTGATTCCACCGTTTGTGGATTTCGAGATCGGCGGGCAGATCTACCGCGACCTGATCATCAGCGAGCACGGAGAAATCCACGATCTGCACCCGGACCGTTACAAGCGCTTTATCCGCGCGAACCAGTTCTCACATACGGCGTTGCAGACCTTCGATTTCTACGAATCAGCGAACGGCGTGCCTTTGTATTTCTGGCTGGGCCAGTTTCTTGCAGACGGCCCTGGCTGGACGGATATCGTCGAGTAGGACGTCCGCGCCGGGATGGCGATTCAGAGGTAGGGAAGCGCCTTATGGTTCAACGAGGCACCGCTGACCGATAGCGGTGCCTCGGTCTTGTCCAGCGGCACAACCGCCAGAAGGTCCGATCCCGCAACATTGAAGACCTCGCCGACATCGCGCTCGCCATCGGAGACCTTGTCCCCAACTGCCGGTGCGCCATCAGAGTGGAAACGCTGCAGGCGGCGCTTGGTTGCACCCTTGTAGTGCGTGCGAGCGACGATTTCCTGCCCCGGGTAGCAGCCCTTATCCATGCTGATCGCGTCGAGCAGGTCGAGATTCAGCATATGGGGCGTGAATAACTCCATCTGGGCACGCCCGACATACGGATAGCCGTGCTCGACGAGAAATGCGGGATTCAGGGTCCGGCCCTCGTCGACGACCTCGAAATCGACCTTTGCGCGAAACCGGAACAGGGTCAGGCGCTTGACTATGTCCTCTGCGGAATCTGCCGGTGCCGACAGGCGATAGCCGTCCGCCGTCTTACCGACCGTGCCGAACCAAATGACACGGCCCTTGGGGTTACACCAGGCTGCGAGAATCTCGCTCTCTGCGTCGAGACGCCGCAGGTCGTTGGTCAACTGCGCCTGGAGAAACTCGAAGGCGTCGGCGCCGGTCACGGAAATGGTCAGAATCGGGTGCATACTAAAGTAGTCAAATGTAGGTACTGCAGGTTGTTCAAGGCTCTGGCATACTCTCGCCATGAGCGTAAAGGACCCCCAGAATAAGGCTGAAACAGCCGATTCCAAGAGCGACCCTGAACCGGATGATACCGCAGCGGAGTCCACAGAGCGGCCGAAAGAGATCGGCGGCCGCGGTGGACTCGACCCTACCCGCTACGGAGATTGGGAAAAATCCGGGCGCTGTATCGATTTTTGACCAAGAAGCTACCTCATGACTAATCACGACAGGCCTTTGTCGCCTCATATCTCGATCTATCGCTGGCCGGTCACGATGGCCACGTCGATTCTTCATCGTGCCACCGGCCTGGCGATGGCTGTGGGTTTCATTGTGCTGGTCGGCTGGCTGTTCGACGCCGCCTCGGGACCGGCGGTCTATGCCAAATTCATGCATGTCATGGACTCGACCGTTGGCTTCATTTTTCTGATCGGCTGGAGTTTTGCCTTCTTTTATCATCTCTCGAACGGGATTCGGCACCTGGTCTGGGATACGGGTCGAGGCTTCGAGAAAGACCACGCAACGGCCTCCGCGTGGTTCGTGATCGTGCTGTCCGTGGTGCTGACCGCGTCGTTCTGGTGGGCGGCGTCATGAGTCTGCGTTCACCGCTCGGCCGGGTGCTTGGCCTCGGTACTGCGAAAGACGGCACATCACACTGGTGGGGCCAGCGTGTCTCGGGCCTGGCGCTAGCGGTGCTGGGAGCCTGGTTCGCCTGGTCCCTGGTGACGATGTCGGGATTCAGTTACGCGGAAGCGCTGGCCTTTATCGGGCAGCCGGTTAACGCTCTGTTGTTGCTGCTGCTGAGCGTAACGATGGCTTGGCACTCGTATCTCGGCGTGCAGGTCGTCATCGAGGACTACGTGCATAGCCATGGCCTCAAGATCGCGTCATTACTTATTTCCCGCTACGCACACGTTGTACTTGCGGCTGCGGCCATTTATGCCATTTTAAAAATCGGAATCGGCGCATGAGCGATTACGAATTCATCGATCACAGTTATGATGTCGTTGTTATAGGCGCAGGCGGCGCCGGTTTACGCGCGACGTTCGGCCTGGCCAACGCCGGCTTCAACACGGCCTGCATTACCAAGGTCTTCCCGACGCGCAGCCATACGGTTGCGGCGCAGGGCGGGATTTCCGCCGCACTGGGCAACATGGGTGAAGACGACTGGCGCTGGCATATGTACGACACCGTGAAGGGCTCCGACTGGCTCGGCGACCAGGACGCTATCGAGTATATGTGCAAGGAAGCGCCGGACGCCATTATCGAACTCGAACACTACGGCGTACCGTTTTCACGTACCGAGGACGGCAAGATTTACCAGCGACCGTTCGGCGGCATGACAACGCGCTTTGGCGAGGGCACGGCGCAGCGCACTTGCGCGGCAGCCGACCGCACCGGTCATGCCATGCTGCATACGCTGTACCAGCAGTCGTTGAAGCACGACGCAGAGTTCTATATCGAGTATTTTGCCGTTGACCTGATCATGGAAGACGGCGCCTGCCGCGGCGTGGTTGCGCTTGATCTGGCTACCGGGCGCTTGCATCGCTTCCGTTCTCACCAGGTTATCCTGGCGACTGGCGGCTACGGTCGTGCCTACTTCTCGTGTACGTCGGCGCATACGTGTACCGGCGATGGCAGCGCGATGGCGTTACGCGCGGGTCTGCCGGTGCAGGACATGGAGTTCGTGCAGTTCCATCCGACCGGCATTTACGGTGCGGGCTGCCTGATCACCGAAGGGTCCCGCGGGGAGGGCGGCTACCTCACCAATTCCGAAGGTGAACGCTTTATGGAGCGTTACGCCCCGAATGCCAAGGATCTCGCCTCGCGCGACGTCGTGTCGCGTTCGATGACAATCGAGATTCGTGAGGGTCGTGGTGTCGGTCCCGACAAGGACCACATCTACCTGCATCTCGAACATCTCGGCCCGGACGTTATCGAGGAGCGCCTGCCAGGCATTGCCGAGTCAGCGCGAATCTTTGCCGGCGTCGACGTCAACAAGGAACCGATCCCGGTTCTGCCGACGGTGCACTACAACATGGGCGGTATTCCGGCCAACTTCAACGGCCAGGTCGTAACCAAGGTCGGTGATGACGCGGAGGCAGTGGTCGAAGGTCTGATGGCCGTCGGGGAGGCGGCGTGCGTCTCCGTCCATGGCGCCAACCGGCTTGGCTCGAACTCGTTGCTGGATCTCGTTGTATTCGGTCGTGCCGCCGCACATTTTTGCGCCGAGGAGATGACGCCGGGTGCGCGCCACAAGCCATTGCCTGATGGCGCAGGCCAGAACTCGGTTGAACGTATCGACAAGCTGCGCAATGCCGACGGCTCGAAGCCGACTGCGGATATTCGGCTCGAAATGCAGCGCATCATGCAAGGTCATGCCGCGGTCTTCCGTACTGGCGAGGTGCTGGACGAAGGGGTTGACTTGCTGCGCAAGACCTACGCGTCGTTTGACGAGGTCGGCGTATCCGACCGCTCCCTGGTCTGGAATACCGACCTCGTAGAGACACTTGAACTGGAAAACCTGCTGCTCAACGCCACGGCGACCATTGAGTCGGCGGCCAATCGCCTCGAGAGCCGCGGCGCTCATGCGCGTGAGGATTATCCTGATCGCGACGACGAGAACTGGATGAAACACACGCTAACCTGGGTGGGCGGGCCAGGCGATGTCCGCGTCGATTATCGCGGTGTGCACAACCACACGCTGACCGACGAGGTTGACTACGTAGAACCGAAAGCGAGGGTGTACTGATGGCTGAATTCAGACTCCCGAAAAATTCGCGTATTACGAAGGGCAAGCACTTCGATGCCGCCCGTGGCTCCGCCAATACGCGCACCTTTGCCGTGTATCGTTATGACCCGGACAGTGGCGAGAATCCGCGCGTCGATACCTACGAGATCGACATGGACAATTGCGGGCCCATGGTTCTCGACGCACTCATCAAGATCAAGAATGAGGTTGACCCGACACTGACCTT
>SHLT01000136.1 GCA_004282875.1 Chromatiales bacterium
CCGGCCACGCGGGCCGGCGCAAAATTCCGTCGCTACTTTACTCGTCTTCGAGACGGAAATGACTGATTCGTGCGCCTTCATCGTCGGCCGCATTGAGCGCGGCGAGCCGGATGTCTCCGGCGTTTGCCTGCGCGGCAACCAGGGCAACCAGCATCAGCAGCATGACGATAAAGCTAACAATTTCATTGATATACGGTGACAGCTTGGTCATTTTATTTTCTCCCGGTGTGGCCGGGGCCTTCCTCTCAATGGTTCGGTGGGTTGGTGTTATAGTCAACTATAACACTAGATTCATAATTTGCAAGCCTTTTGGTCAAAATTTTAACCCCGGGGCGCGGCGGAAGGCGTTTACACGGGAAACCAGGACGGAATCGCCGATGGCCGCCAACTTACAACCCGTGCCCGCGCCACTGCGCCGGGGCACTGCCGCACTTTGCAGCGCGTCAGCGCTCCCCTATGCTCAGGCCATGGCTCACGCTCCGGATGACAGTGCCCTGATGTTGCGTTACGGGGACGGTGATGTGCAGGCGTTTGAACGCCTGTACCGGCGCCACAACGACGCGATTTACCGCTACCTGCTGCGCCTCTGTGGCCACCGCGACAGCGCCGACGATATTTTTCAGGACGTCTGGGGCAAAATCATCAAGGCCCGCACGACCTATCGCCCCACGGCGAAATTCACCACCTTTCTATACCGCGTCGCGCACAACTGCTTTATCGACTACGTGCGGCGCAATAAGCGCCACTCGACCAACACGGTGCTCGAACCCGAGCTCCACAGCGACCCGGGCGAGTCGCTCGAAGACGCAACCGAAAGAAGCCTGGCCCGGGAACGACTCGAGGTCGCGTTGGCTACGCTGCCCGACGAACAGCGGGACGCGTTCCTCCTGCGCGAAGAAGGCGGACTCAGCGTCGACCAGATTGCAGCCGTGACCGGCTGCAACCGCGAAACGGCAAAGAGTCGACTGCGCTATGCAGTCAACAAATTGCGAATCGCGATTGACGAACCGGCAGAAACATCATGACTACTGAATCAAATGACATTGACTCGCGTGTTGCGGACGCATACCGCGACCTCGCGTCGGAGAAGACTCCTCCAGAACTCGACAGGACCATCCTGTCGATGGCTGCAGGTACGCAGCGCTCGCCCTATGGCAAGGCACGCGCATGGGTTCGCCCGGCTGCCTGGGCAGCGACGATTGGCTTGAGCCTCGCCTTCGTCCTCGAACTGTCCCAGGTGACCGACAAGGCCCCGCTGAGCGGCGGTGGCAGCGACGGCGATACCTTTGAGGTCCTCGAGGAACGCGTCGCCAGCGACGATGCAGCAGCAACGGCGAAGAGCGATTCGGCGGTGCGCCAGGAACGCGAGAAGCGCTCGGACAACCCCGGGGTGACGAATCTCAGCGCCCCGCCCGCCACCCCGGCGCCCACGCTGGACGGGGATTCTGCGTCGAGCGATTTCGAAGTCGACGACATGAACCTGCTCCAGGAAGCCGAGGAACGGGCCAGGCTGCATTCCGGGGAGTCCCGCCCTGCTGCGCGCGCGGCCGAGTATTCCGCGCTGGCAGAAACCAAAGAACAGGTGGACAGCTGTGATGCGGACGCCCGCTCATCCGCTGAAGCCTGGTTCGCCTGCATTGAAGCACTGCGTGAATCGGGGCTGTCCGACGTGGCGGCCGAGGAACTCGAGGCACTGCGGGCCGAGTACCCCGATTTTCAGGAACCGACGCCAAGCAGGTAAATGCCGAAAGTGCCTGGCGGGCCACTCGATGCTAAAATCGCCGCCCCGATTTCAATGCATACCTTGCCAGGACTACAACAATGAAAGCACCCGTTCGCGTCACTATCACCGGCGCCGCCGGCCAGATTGGCTATCAGCTCGCCTTCCGCATCGCCTCAGGACAGATGTTGGGCAACGACCAGCCCGTCATTCTCCAACTACTCGAGATACCGCCTGCGCTACCTGCGCTGGAAGGCGTTGTGATGGAACTCGACGATTGCGCGTTCGGCACACTCGCCGGCATCGTCGCCACAGACAATCCGGACGTCGCGTTCAAGGATGCCGATTACGCCCTGCTCGTCGGCGCGCGCCCCCGGGGACCGGGCATGGAGCGCAAGGACCTGCTCGAGGCAAATGCAGCGATCTTTTCGGTGCAGGGCAAGGCCATGAACGAGCACGCAAGCCGCGGCATCAAGGTGCTGGTTGTCGGTAACCCGGCCAACACGAATTCCCTGATCGCCCAGGCCAACGCACCGGACCTGGACCCGCGCAATTTCACTGCCATGACGCGTCTCGACCACAACCGCGCCATGGCCCAGCTCGCCGCGAAGACCAGCAGCCACGTGAATGACATCCGGCAGATGACGATCTGGGGCAACCACTCGGCGACGCAATACCCGGACATCAACCACGCATCGGTGAATGGTAAGAGCGCCACTGGCCTCGTTGACAAGGACTGGCTGACGAGCGATTTCATTCCGGTGGTACAGCAGCGTGGCGCCGCCATTATCAAAGCCCGTGGCGCGTCTTCGGCCGCGTCCGCCGCCTCGGCGGCGATCGATCACATGCATGACTGGGTCCTCGGCACCCCCGGCGAGGACTGGGTCAGCATGGCCATTCCCGCGGACGGCAGCTACGGCATCGAGCCCGGAATTATCTACTCCTACCCCGTACGCTGCGGTGGCGGCGACTACGAAATCGTGCAGGGGCTGGAAATCGATGACTTCAGTCGCGAACGCATGGACCAGACGGAAGCTGAATTACGCGAGGAACGTGCCGCGATCGAAGAACTCCTATAAAGTGTGAGGCAGCAATATCGCTGCCTTGTAACCGCAGAAAGGGAGCTTCGCTTTGGCCGGTTTGACCGTTAGTTTGTTTTGGGCGCTGCTGTTTATCGGTGGCGGTATATTCCTTGCTTACCAGCGCATTGATCTGCGTACATCGACGATCGCGACGGGCGTGGCCCTCGCTGTGTACACGGTGTTTGGCAGTGGTGCCTGGTGGTGGCTGATAATCCTCTGGGTACTGTTTGGCCTGATGGTCGTACCCAACCTCGTCGAAGTACGGCGCGAAAAAATCACGAAGCCACTGCTTGCGATGTATCGCAAGATGTTGCCGTCGATGTCGGACACCGAGCGCGAGGCCCTCGAAGCCGGGAACGTCTGGTGGGACGGCGAGCTGTTCTCGGGCATGCCCGAGTGGGACAAGCTCATGTCCTTCCCGGCGCCAAAGCTGTCCGACGAAGAGCAGGCGTTTATCGACGGTCCGTGCGAAGAATTGTGCCGCATGGTCGACGACTGGGAGATCTGCCACGAGCTCGCCGACATGCCCAGGCCGGTCTGGGACTACATCATCAAGCATCGCTTCTTCGCGATGATTATCCCGAAACAGTACGGCGGCCTCGAATTCTCGGCCTACGCGACGGCCATGGTCCTCGCCAAGATCGGCGGCCGCAGCGCCACCGTCGGATCGACCATCGGTGTGCCGAACTCGCTGGGCCCTGCGGAACTGTTGTTGCACTACGGCACCGAGGAGCAGAAGCAGCGTTACCTGCCCGGGCTCGCATCGGGCGAGGAAATCCCCTGCTTCGCGCTGACCTCGCCACAAGCCGGTTCCGACGCCGCAGCCCTGATCGACAGCGGCGTCGTTTGCAAGGGCAAGTGGAATGGCAAGACCGTCACGGGCATCAAGCTCAACTGGAACAAGCGCTACATCACGCTTGCGCCCGTCGCCACGGTACTCGGGCTGGCCTTCAAGCTGTACGACCCGGATCACCTGATCGGTGACCAGGACGAATACGGTATTACCGCCGCCCTGGTTCCGGCCGACACGAAAGGCGTTGAGATCGGCCGGCGCCATTACCCGCTGACGATTGCGTTCCAGAACGGTCCGACCTCCGGCAAGGATGTCTTCGTCCCGCTCGACTACATCATCGGTGGTGTGGAGCAGGCCGGGCGTGGCTGGAAGATGCTGGTCGAGCTCCTGTCGGTTGGGCGCGCGATCTCGCTGCCGGCTGCTGCCTGCGGTGGCGGGCAGGCTGCAAGCTATGCAACCGGTGCTTACGCCAGTATCCGCAAGCAGTTCAATACGTCTATCGCGAACTTCGAGGGCGTCGGCGAGGCGCTCACGCGGATCGCGGGTCACACGTATATCGTCAATTCCGCGCTTTCGGTAACGGCCGGAGCGATTGACCAGGGCGAAAAACCCGCGGTGCCGTCGGCGATTCTCAAGTATCACTGCACTGAGCTGGGCCGCAAGATCTCGAATGACACCATGGACGTGCACGGCGGCAAGGCGGTCATGATGGGCCCGAACAACTACCTGGGCCGAGCCTACATGGCCACGCCGATCGCGATTACGGTCGAAGGCGCGAATATTCTGACGCGCAGCCTCATTATATATGGACAGGGCGCAATCCGCTGTCATCCGTTCGTCCTGCGCGAGCTGCAGGCGGCGGGCGACGACGATCACGATCGTGGGCTGATCGAGTTCGACGACGCGCTGTTCGGGCACATTGGCTACGCCATCAGCAACATGGCGCGGTCGCTGTTCCTCGCATTGACGCATGCCAAATTCAGCCAGGTGCCCCTGAATACCCCGACGCGACGCTACTACCAAAACATCAATCGCTACACGGCCGCGTTCGCACTCGCGTCCGACTTTGCCATGCTGACGCTCGGCGGCGGCCTCAAGAAACGCGAGTTGCTGTCGGCACGGCTCGGCGATGTCCTGAGCTCGATGTACCTGGCCTCCTGCGTACTCAAGCACTTCGAGAACCAGGGGCGTCGCGCCACCGACTTGCCGCTTGTCGAGTGGTCGGTACGCACACTGATGTACCAGGCACAGGAGGCGCTGCATGCCTTCCTGCTGAATTTCCCGAACCGCTGGGTCGCCTGGTTCCTGCGCTTCTTCATCTTCCCGCGCGGTCGCACTTACAAGACACCGTCGGATGAACTCGGACGCAAGATAGTGACACTGGTTACAACGCCAGGAGAAGCGCGCGAGCGTCTTAGTGAGTTCGCGTATACGACGCTCGAGGACGGCAACCCGCTCGGCAAATTGCAGGAAGCACTGGAACTGGCATCCGAGCACGCGCCGCTCGAGAAGCGGCTGCGCCAGGCGAGCAAGGAGGGTCTGATTGCGACCGAGTACCTCGGCCTGCAAATCGACGAGGCCGAAAAAGCCCAGGTAGTCAGCAAGGCCGAAGCCAACAGCCTGCGCGACTATCACGGCAAGGTCGCTGCACTGCTCGACGTCGATGATTTCGCGCCGGATGAACTGCGGCGGGTCGTGGAAGCGACGGATCCTGCCAAGAAGAAGGCCGCTACCAGGAAACCAGCCACCAAAAAGACGGCGGCAAAGAAAGCTGCGTCGCGCAAGAAAGCCAGCAAGAAGACCTCCAAAGCCTGATTGATGGCGAGAAAGCCTGCGCCAGCGCCCGACCATGCGAACTGCCTCAACTGCGGTACGGAACTTAGCGGCCAGTACTGTGGCAACTGCGGACAACGCGCAAGCGGCAGGCTGATCAGCTTGTGGGAGTTGCTCCGGGACGCGTTTGGCGATCTGTTCGAGCTCGACTCCCGCCTCTGGCGCACGATCATTCCATTGCTCCTGCGCCCGGGGCGCCTGACGAAGGACTATCTCGAAGGACGTCGTGCCAGGTACATGCCCCCGTTTCGCATGTATCTCGTGCTCAGCGTCATTTTCTTCGTCGTCGCATTTTTTGATCCCACGGACGATCTCAGCCTGCTGTTCGAGCCGGAGCCTGCGCCAACGCCCGAGGAGATTGCCGAGCAGGAACGGGCGGCTGCCGAGAAGCATGAAGAGACTGAGGCCGAAATCAACGAGGTCCTCGGGGAGCTGGCCGAGGAAGGCATTATCCCGCCGGAGACCGTCGCGGCTGCAGAAGCGGACGAAGGCCCGCAATTCGGCGTCACAGAAGACGACCCGAGTGGCGATTTTGAATTCGATTTCGATCCCGAAACCGGCAAATGCACATTCAGTGGCCAGGAGGATCTGCCCGGCTGGCTGCAGCGTCGCCTGACCAGGGAGCGCCTTGAGGAACTCTGTGCACGTATCGGCGCCGACGGTGGCAAGGCGCTGGGGAATCTGTTGCTCGATAACATACCGGTCGCGCTGATCGTGCTGTTGCCGTTCATGGCGCTGGTTTTAAAGGCGCTCTACCCGCTGTCACGCCGCTACTTCGTCGAACACCTGTTGTTCTTCGTGCACTACCACTCTTTCTTTTTCCTGATCCTGACCCTGCAATTCCTGTTTGCCGGGCTGGCATCGCTCGTGCATCTGCCAACGGTGCTCAAGGTACTCGTCCTCGTCGCTGCTGCTTTCTACATACCCGTGTACCTGTACAAGGCGATGCGGCAGGTCTACGAACAAGGTCATTTCTTCACGCTCGCCAAGTACGTCGTCCTCGTGGTCGCGTACATGATTGGTGCCACGTTTACGATGCTGAGTGCATTGCTGTTCGCGCTCGTATCCGTATAACGCTCTCGGAGGCTCAACAATGAAAACCAGAATGCTGTTCGCCTTTTTATCCATTGCGCTCGTCGCAGCCTGTAGCCAGGACGCCCCTGAGCAGCCGGCGATCGAGGCGGCGCCGGAGGCGCCCGCGACCGCAACGCTCCCGCGGACGGCCTCATTGTCCGGCGCAAGCGTATTTTTCATAAGCCCGGCCGATGGCGACACCGTCACAAACCCGGTCAAAGTCGTCTTCGGGATAGAGGGTATGACCGTCGTCGCTGCCGGCGACGACACGCCGCATTCGGGACACCACCATCTCCTGATCGACACGGGCCTCCCGGAACTGGGTCAGCCGATTCCAAGCGATGCGCAGCACGTCCACTTTGGCGATGGCCGCACGGAGACCGAAATTTCGCTCGAACCCGGTGAGCATACCCTGCAGATGCTGCTCGGCGACCACCTGCACATCCCCCATGATCCGCCCCTGATTTCGGAGCAGATTACGATTCAGGTTGAATAAGGTGTTGAGTGCCAAGGCCTGGCACTCTAAAATCGCCGGGCTATAAAGAATTTATCCAATGACACAGCCCCTAAAAACACGACCCATCGGTATCAGCGGCCTCGCCGCCTATATCCCGCCGTACCGCGTATGGCTGGAGGATTGGTGTGACTGGACGGACAACCAGTGGCCCAAGATTCGTGAGGTCGTAGGCCGCAGTTTTCGCGTTCGCGGTCCCGATCACAGCGTCTACACCATGGCCGCGAATGCGGTCCTTCGCCTGATCGACCAGTACGACGTTGATCCGGCCAGGGTCAAGTTTCTCGGGCTGGGCACCGAGTCGAGTACGGACAACTCGGCGGGCGCGATCATTATCAAGGGCATGGTC
>SHLT01000046.1 GCA_004282875.1 Chromatiales bacterium
TCCGCCGTGTCGCCGGGCGCAGTGAGATTCAGCGGCGCCATCGACATCTGCAGCGTTGCCCCGCCTTGCGGAAACAAGACGCTGTAATCGTCGGGAACCTGCAGCAGTTCGCGCAGTGTTGCCTCAGCGCGGGCAGCCAGTTCCACGAAGTCTTTGCCACGATGGCTGACTTCCATGACCGACATGCCGGAGCCGAGCCAGTCCGGCAGGTCGTTCCTAATCGTTTCGAGTACTTCCAGAGGCAGTGCGGCAGGGCCGGCACTGAAGTTGTAGACGCGTGACATGACGCTGAGATTCCTGGGTAAGTGCGAGTAAGGGGATGAATATAGGGCGCGTATTGTTACGATTTAGTGACCAGATTGCATTACTTACGATCGTAATTATTCGTCGTCTTCCTCGATTGACTCAATACGTGCTAATCCCACAAGCCGCTGGCCACTCCCAACGCGGATCAGCCGCACGCCCTGGGTATTGCGACCCATCACGGAAATATCACCAACGCCAGTGCGTACGAGCGTCCCGTTCGAACTGATCAGCATGATTTCGTCATCGTCGGCAACCCTGACCGCGCCGACCGTATTGCCGTTGCGATCCGTCGTCTGGATAGCAATAACGCCCTGTCCGCCGCGGCCCTGCACGGGGAACTCCTCAACCGGCGTTCGTTTACCGTAGCCATTCTCCGTAGCGGTCAGGATAAGCCCTTCGTCGACGATACTCAGGCCGATGACCTCGTGGCCCTCCGGCAGCTTGATGCCACGCACGCCGGCCGCCCCGCGGCCCATCGGCCGGACGTCCGACTCGGCGAAGCGAATTGCCTTACCGTGGCTGCCAACCAGCAAAATCTCTGCGTCGCCATCGGTGATCGATACGTCCACCAGCTTGTCCTCGCCCCGCAGATCAATCGCGATGATGCCGTTCGCACGTGGGCGCGAGAACTGGCTCAACGGTGTCTTCTTGACCGTTCCAGCCGACGTCGCCATGAACACGAAGTGCCCCTCCGCGTACTCTTTGATGGGCCGCACGGCGTTGATCCGCTCACCGGGGTCCAGCGGCAGCAGATTCACGATGGGCTTGCCTCGCGAACCACGGCTGGCCTGCGGCACCTGGTAGACCTTGAGCCAGTACATCTTGCCGAGACTGGAGAAGCACAGGATCGTGTCGTGGGTATTGGCCACGAACAAATTGTCGATAAAGTCCTCGTCCTTGACCTTGGTCGCCGAGCGTCCGCGACCGCCCCGTTTCTGCGCCTGGTAGACGTCAATGGGCTGCGCTTTGGCGTAGCCGCCATGCGACAGTGTGACGACAACCTCTTCCTGCGGGATCAGGTCCTCAACGCTGAGATCGGAGTGATCCTGCACGATCTCGGTGCGGCGCTCGTCGCCGAAAGCGTCCCGCACTTCGGCAAGCTCGCCACGGATCACGTCCAGCAGCAGATCGGGGTCGGCCAAGATATCGGAAAGTTCTTTAATTTTGCCCAATATCTCTTTGTATTCTTTAATTATTTTGTCTTGTTCGAGCCCGGTCAATCGGTGCAAGCGAAGGTCCAGAATGGCCTGAGCCTGGACGGCCGAGAGGCGGTATTTGCCCTCGATGAGACCGCTGTTGGGATCGAGACCGTCCGGTCGTGTGTCCGTATCGCCGGCGCGCTCCAGCATGCCGGTGACTTCGCCGGGCTGCCAGGCACGCTCCATCAGGCCTGTCTTGGCCTCTGCCGGCGATGCCGACGCCTTGATGAGTGCGATGACTTCGTCGATGTTCGCCAACGCCACGGTCTGCCCTTCCAGGACGTGAGCGCGATCGCGCGCCTTGCGCAGGTCGAAGATCGTCCGGCGGGTCACGACCTCGCGGCGGTGTTTCAGGAACGCCTCGAGCACCTGCTTCAAATTGAGCAGTTTGGGCTGCCCCTCGTGCAGCGCCACCATGTTGATGCCGAAGACGCTCTGCATCGGCGTCTGCTTGTAGAGGTTGTTCAGGACAACGTCACTGACCTCCCCCTGCTTGAGCTCGATCACGATGCGCATGCCGTCCTTGTCGGACTCGTCGCGCAGCTCGCTGATGCCCTCAATGCGCTTGTCCCGCACGAGATCGGCAATTTTCTCGATCAGGCGGGCCTTGTTGACCTGGTACGGCAGCTCGGTGACGATAATCGCCTCCTTGCCGCGCTTGTTGATCGTTTCGATTTCCGTCCGCGCCCGAATGTAAACACGGCCACGCCCGGTCCGATACGCCGAGTAGATGCCCTGCGCACCGTTGATGATCCCCGACGTCGGAAAATCGGGCCCCGGCATGTGCTCCATGAGACCGGGCACGTCGAGCGCCGGATCCTCGATCAGTGCGAGGCAGGCATTGATGACTTCATTGAGGTTATGCGGCGGGATATTCGTCGCCATACCCACCGCGATGCCGGACGAACCGTTAACCAGCAGGTTTGGAATGCGGGTGGGCATGACGGACGGCTCGGACTCCGAGCCATCGTAGTTCTCGACGAAATCGACGGTCTCCTTGTCGATATCGGCCAGCAGCTCGTGAGCCACCTTGGCCATGCGGACCTCGGTATAACGCATGGCCGCCGGTGAGTCGCCATCCACGGACCCGAAGTTGCCCTGCCCGTCCACGAGCATGTAGCGCATCGAAAACGGCTGGGCCATCCGCACGATGGTGTCGTAAACGGCCGAATCACCATGTGGATGGTATTTACCGATGACGTCACCGACGACGCGGGCCGATTTCTTGTAGGGCTTGTTGAAGTCATTACCCAGCTCACGCATGGCGTGCAGCACGCGGCGATGGACAGGTTTCAGCCCGTCTCGGACATCCGGCAGGGCGCGGCCGACGATAACGCTCATCGCGTAGTCAAGATAGGACTGCTGCATCTCCTCTTCGAGGCTTACAGACAGCAATTCCTGGGCAACTTCAGACATACAACCTCTATTTTATTTGCCCAAAACCCGAGAGCGGCCCCGCTCTCGATGAGGCGGAATCCAAGGCCTAAAACGGTCGGATTTCGAGCGACTTAACTGGACTCAAATAATACCACAGACCGGCCGGAAACAGCAGTTTTTGAAGCCTCGAAAATCGCCTGAAACGCAGCGCTGGCGCTGCCCTCTGCGACGCGTATACTGCGGCGTCTATGCAGCATTGTGACACCCTGATTGCGCCTCGCTGGTGTATCCCGGTCGAGCCCGCCGGCGTGGTCCTCGAGGAGCACGCGATTGCCATTGCGGACGGCCGGATTGCGGCCATTCTCCCGCTCGAGGAGGCGCACGAGAAATTCCAGCCAACCGTGACCGTGGAGCGTCCCGGGCACGCAGTTATTCCCGGCCTGGTCAATGCGCATACCCACGCCGCGATGACCCTGTTCCGGGGACTGGCCGACGACATGCCGCTCGAAGCCTGGCTGCACGAAGGCATCTGGCCGGCCGAACGCCGCTGGGTGAGCGCCGAGCTGGTGCGGGACGGCACAGAACTCGCTATCGCGGAGATGATTCGGGGCGGCATCACCTGCTTTAGCGACCAGTACTTCTACCCGGAAATCGTGGCTGCGGCCGCCGTAGACCGCTCGATACGCGCCGTGGTTGCCACGCCCGTGGTCGACTTTGAGACCGGCTGGGCGCGGAATGCCCAGGAGTATCTGCAAAAGGCCGCCGACCTCGTCCATGATCCGTATGCCGATCACCCGCTGGTCACGACGGCGTTCGCCCCGCATTCGACGTTTGCATTGTCAGACGAGTCGTTTTCCGCCTTGCGTGTACTGGCCGACCAGTTGGACGTGCGGGTGCAGATTCACCTGCACGAGACCGCTGCGGAAGTCGAGATCTCGTTGCGCGACACAGGCAAGCGCCCGTATGAGCGTTTGCTGGACGCGGGGCTCGTCAATCGCTCGCTGTTGGCTGTCCATGCCGTGCATATGAATGGTGACGAAATTGCCCGCTTCGCCGAGGCCGGGGTCAGCATTGCCCACTGCCCGAATTCCAACCTCAAGCTGGCCAGTGGTATCGCACCCATTGCAAAGTACCGCCGTGCGGGCCTGAACGTCGCACTGGGTACCGATGGGGCGGCCAGCAACAACAGGCTCGACATGTTCTCTGAAATGCGGACGGCCGCCCTGCTGGCCAAGGCCAATGCCAACGACGCAGCTACGCTGGGCGCGGGCGATGCGTTGTACATGGCTACGCTCGGCGGTGCCGGCGCCCTCGGCATCGAGCACTCGACGGGTTCGATCGCAGCGGGCAAATGGGCGGATCTGACCTGCGTCGACCTGAGCGCATTCAATACGCAGCCAATCTACGATGTGGTCTCGCAACTCGTGTACGCGGCTCGCGCGGACCAGGTCTCCGATGTCTGGATAGCCGGACGCCATCAATTGGACACCGGTCGCCTGACGGGCATCGACACCGAGGCGCTGATGCGGCGCATCAACGAATGGCGGGATCGCATCGCGGATACCGGCGAAATACAATAGGAAGCTTGATGACGACGACAACAACAGACAACGTCGATCTGGCCGAACTGGCGAAATTCAATTCGCTGGCGTCGCGCTGGTGGGATACCGAAGGCGAATTCGGCGCACTGCACCAGATCAACCCGCTGCGGCTCGACTGGATTCGGCAGCACACGAAACTTGCGGGTTGCAAGGCGGTCGATATCGGCTGCGGTGGGGGTATCCTCGCTGAATCGATGTCCGCCGCCAAGGCAACGGTCACCGGCATCGACATGGCCGACGGCCCGCTGGCCGTGGCTCGCCTGCACCAGCATGAGTCCGGGATCGAAGTCGACTACCGTGAGTCCACCGCGGAAGCACTGGCCGCTGAAGAACCGGGTGAATACGACGTGGTGACGTGTCTCGAGATGCTGGAACACGTGCCCGACCCATCCCAGGTGGTGCGCTCCTGCGCTGAACTCGTGAAGCCTGGCGGCCACATCTTCTTCTCGACCATCAACCGCAATCCGAAGTCCTTCCTGTTTGCGATTGTCGGCGCGGAATACGTCCTGAGATTGCTGCCGCGCGGGACCCATGAATACGAAAAATTCATTCGTCCGTCTGAGCTCGAGGCCTGGGCGCGGGAGGCAGGCCTGCAACTGCGCTCCAGCATCGGTATGCACTACAACCCGCTGACCAAGGAGTATTCGCTGGGGCCGAATCTGGACGTCAACTACCTGATGTATTTCCAGCGACCTGAGGGTGAGTAGCCTCACGCAAATGCACGATGGCTATTTCAACGCCGTGCTGTTCGACCTGGACGGCACGCTGGTCGACACCGCGCCTGACATGGTGGCGGTATTGCAGGCCATGCAGAACGCCCGCGGCTTGAACGCAGTCGACTACGAACTTGGGCGTTCGCATGTATCCAATGGCGCCCTCGGCCTGCTCGGGCTCGGGTTTCCCGACGTTGACATCGATCTCGGCGACGACCTCCACGTCGAGTACCTCGAGCGTTATGCCGAGATGATCTGTGAAGACTCCCGGGTGTTCGCCGGTATCGACCCGCTGCTGGACCTGCTCGACGACGCCGGTTGTCCCTGGGGCGTCGTCACCAACAAGCCGGAGTTCCTCACCAATCCCCTGCTGGAGGCCCTCGGTTTATCGGGTCGCAGTGCCTGCACGGTCAGTGGCGATTCCCTGCCAGTACGGAAACCGGACCCTGCCCCCTTGTTGCTGGCCTGCGACATTGCCGGCGTCGATGCGTACCGAGCGATCTACATCGGGGATGCGGCCCGGGATATCGAGGCCGGGCTGCGTGCCGGTATGGCGACAATAGCCGCGGGATACGGTTACATCACCGAAGACGATGACCCGCGCGAATGGGGAGCGGACATTATCGCTCCAGACACCGAAGAACTTGCCCAAATCGTCCTCAAAGCGGTTAACCTTGGGTCCTGATGATCTCCGTTTCGATTGACCCTGTGTACGTGCAAGTCGGGCTGCCGGCGCTTGGCATCGGCCTCCTGCTGGGCCTGCTGGTCATGTGGCTCGTGGCGCGGCGCAATCGAAACAAGCTACTCGTCGACCTCGCGGAGGCTGCAGCCAACCTCAAGAACCAGGAAGCCCTCCAGGCCGAACGCGAGGCAGCATTCGAGCTTGCCAATGCCAAGCTGACGCAGGCCTTTGCGGATATTTCGAATCGCTCGTTACGCGCCAACAGCGACACTTTCCTGAAACTTGCCGAGCAAAACCTCGAAACACGGCAGGCCAAGGTAGAAGGCGACTTCGAAAAGCGCGAGAAAGCCGTCGAAGAACTGGTCAAGCCCATCAAGGACGCGCTGCAAGCGTCCCACCAGCAAATCTCGGAGCTTGAGAAGGCACGCAGTGAGGCCTACGGCGGCATCAAGAATCAGCTGGAGTCCATGCAGCTCAACCAGAAGTCGCTGACCCAGGAGACGCAGAACCTCGTCAAGGCACTGCGCCGGCCGGAAGTCCGGGGACAGTGGGGTGAGATCACCTTGCGACGTCTCGTCGAACTCGCCGGCATGGTCGAGCACTGCGACTTCGTGGAGCAGGTACACACCGTTAGCGACGACCAGATCATACGTCCGGATATGATCGTCAACATGCCGGACCAGCGGCAACTCGTGGTCGACGTCAAAACGCCCCTCGACGCCTACCTTGCAGCCGTCGAGGCCGAAGACGATGCTCAGCGCAAGCTCGGACTGGAGCGCCACGCGAAGAACGTGCGCGCACACATTCGTATGCTGTCGTCCAAGGGTTACTGGAAGCAGTTCGAGGAGAGCCCCGAGTTTGTCATCCTGTTTATCCCCGGGGACCAGTTTCTCAGCGCCGCGCTCTCGGAAGAACCCGACCTGATCGAATACGCGCTGTCGCAGCAGATCATCCTCGCCACCCCGACCAGTTTCGTCGCCCTGTTGAAGGCCGTTGCCTATGGCTGGCGACAGCTTGCCCTCGCGGACAATGCGAAAGAGATTCGCGCCCTCGCGGAGGACCTTTACGGTCGCCTGGGCACGTTCGTCACACACATGAACCGGGTTGGCCGGCAACTCGCGAGCAGCGTTGAAAACTACAACAAGGCAGTCGGTTCGCTCGAACGCAAGGTCTTGCCTGGCGCACGCAAGTTCACGGAACTCGGCGTGCACGGGAAAAAGGAAATTGAAAAACTGGAATCACTGGAACCCGTTCCACGGACCATGATTGAAGGAAACGACTCTTGAGCATTGACCCCCGCTCGTACACCTACGCCGACGACATCCTGCGGGATCGCATTATCCTGATCACCGGCTCCAGCGATGGCATTGGCAAGGCCCTGGCATTGCACGCCGCGAGCCTGGGCGCGCAGATCGTCCTTCACGGCCGCAGCGTTCAAAAGCTGGAGAAGATCTACGACGCGATAGAGGACATCGACGGTGCGCCGCGTCCGTCAATTGCGGTCATGGACCTCGAGTCCGCCAACGCGGAGTCCTACACCACGCTTGCCGAAAGCCTCGAAACCGAATTCGGCCGCCTCGATGGCCTCGTTCTGAATGCGAGCATCCTCGGCGAACGCTACTCCATCGAGCAGTACGATGCCGTACTGTGGCAGAAGGTTATGCACGTGAACGTCACATCCGTATTCGCCATGACGCAGGTGTTTTTGCCACTGTTGCAGAAGTCGGAGGACCCGTCCGTTATTTTCACGAGCAGTGGCGTCGGGCGTACCGGCAAAGCCTTCTGGGGCGCGTATGCGGCGTCAAAGTTTGCAACCGAAGGCTTGTCCCAGGTTTTGGCCGATGAGCACCGTCACGGCAAGCTCAGGTCGAACTGCATCAACCCGGGAGCAACTCGCACCAACATGCGTCTGGCAGCTTACCCGGCCGAGGATCGAGACCTCCTGAAACGCCCCGAGGACATCCTGGCGCCCTACGTGTTCCTGCTTGGACCCGACAGCAAAGGCGTTACGGGCGAGAGTTTTGACGCTCAGTAGCGTTTTCTTTTCTTCTTTTTCTTCTTGCGTTCGTGAATCGGGCTGTCCGGCGGCTTGAGTCCACCTGCGATATACAAAGATCGAACCTGGGCTGGCGTTAACGCCTCGTATTTGCCGCGACGGAGATTACGCGGCAATTGCATTGGCCCATATGCCACACGAATCAGTCGACTGACTTCATAGCCGACTGCGTCCCAAAGGCGGCGGACTTCACGATTGCGTCCTTCCTTTAGTGAAACATTGAACCAGCGGTTGCGGCCTTCTCCACCACTGAACTCGATGGTATCGAAGTGCGCGGGTCCGTCTTCGAGAGTGACGCCCTTTTTCAGGGTGTCGAGTTCCGCCTGGCTGGGGTCTCCATGTACCCGAACAGCATACTTGCGCGTGATCTCGGCTGACGGATGCATCAGCGCGTTGGCAAGCGCACCATCGGTAGTAAACAGGAGTAGCCCGGTCGTGGAAAGATCGAGGCGGCCCACGGCGACCCAGCGCGCGCCTTTGAGCCTGGGCAGGGAATCAAACACAAGCTTGCGACCGTCAGGATCTTCTCGCGAAGTAACCTCGTCGCCCGGCTTGTTATAGATGATATGACGATGCGGTTGTTGAATTCGCCGCAGCGCCAGCGGCTTGCCGTCCAGCGTTATCCGTTCCGTACCTTCGATATGGTCGCCAAGCTCAGCCGGACGTCCGTTGACTGCAAGACGGCCTTCCCTGATCCAGGCTTCGACTTTGCGGCGTGAGCCATGACCGGCCGCCGCGAGAATTTTTTGAATTCGTTCAGACAACCGGGTCCGGCCATTCGTTAACGACAAGTTCCTCTTCAGGCTCCTCGACGGCGGGCTCCTCGACAGCCGGCTGCAGCTCCGGCAGATCCTCCACGGCTTCGGCCTTGGCCAAAGCCTCGGCTACTGCATCCTCGTCCGGGAATTCCTCTTCGGCTTCAGCCTCGTCGGAACCTTCCGGATAGAGAACCGGCAATTCCGATACTGCCGCATCGACGGCTTCCTCGGCCCCCGTCTCGGACTGGTCCTCGACCTCGGGCAGATTCAACTGAACCCGCAAGCTCTCCCAGTCCGACAGATCCGCGAGCGGCGGCAAATCGTCGAGCTTCTTCAGGCTGAAATAATCCAGGAATCCCTTGGTCGTTCCGAACATCGCCGGACGTCCCGGGACGTCGCGATGCCCAACAACTCGTACCCAGTCACGCTCGAGTAATTGACGAATGATGTTAGAGCTTACCGATACGCCGCGAATCTCCTCGATATCGCCACGCGTTATGGGCTGCCGGTAGGCGATCAGCGCCAGCGTTTCGAACAGCGCACGCGAATAGCGCGGCGGACGATCTTCCCACAGCTTTTGCAGGCGATCCGCCATCGTGGACTTCACCTGCATTCGGAAGCCCGATGCCACTTCGGAAATAACGATGCCCCGCTCTTCGTATTCTTCATTGAGCGTCGCGATTGCCGTCCGAATCTCGGATTTTTCCGGCGCCGTGCGCCCGTCGAACAATCCCTTGAGCTGATCGATATTCAGGGGACGGCCGGCTGCCAGCAGCGCCGCCTCGATGAAATGCTTGATTTCGTTTGCTTCCATTACTCGTGTATCTCGATGCTATTCCTGAGCGTCGGCATCAACGGCCGCCTCATCGTCGGAAACCAGGTGTACGGTGGATGCTGCACGAACGTGCAACGGTGCGTAGTCGTCGGACTGCACCACTTCGATCATCGACTCGCGCAGGAGTTCCAGAATGGCGATGAACGTCACAGCGACTCCCATGCGCCCCTCCTCGGGATCGAACAGGTCGGCAAACCCTGTGAAATTGCTCGCCTTGATGCGCGAGAGAATCTCGCTCATGCGCTGCCGAACCGATAAGGGCTCGCGCTGCATCCGGAGATTTGAAAACATCTCCGCACGTTTGAGGACATCATGAAAGGCCAGCAGCAACTCCTTCAGCGTGATGTCCGGCAACTTGGTGACCACTTTGCGCTCCGGGGCCTCAGCTGTTGCGACAAACACGTCTCGCTCAAGCCGCGGCAGGTCGGAGATATCTTCCGCGGCCTGCTTGTAACGTTCGTACTCCTGCAATCGACGGACGAGCTCGGCGCGCGGATCTTCCTCTTCTTCCTCCTGCGCCTCGGGCCGTGGCAGCAGCATTCGCGATTTGATCTCGGCCAGCATGGCGGCCATCAGGAGATACTCGCCTGCCAACTCCAGCTGCAGCTCTTTCATCACCTCGATGTACTGCACGTACTGCTTCGTGATCTCGGCAATGGGGATATCGAGAACGTCGATATTCTGGCGCCGGATCAGGTACAGCAGCAGATCCAGCGGCCCTTCGAACGCCTCGAGGAACACCTGCAGCGCGTAGGGCGGGATGTAGAGGTCCTGCGGCAACGTCGTCACCGGCTCGCCATCTACGACGGCGAACGGCATTTCGGCCTGCGCGGGCGACTGTTTCTCGTCCTGAGGCGGCTTGGGGGCGTCTTCAGGGTTCACGACTGTGAGTTCGGGCTTCATACGGGTTCCGGTTGCGATCCCGGCATTCTATCGTATCTATCGATAATCAGGTGAACTGACTGACGTCGCCACGCCCTGTCCTGAGGACCTCGACCGCGCCACCGGAGAGGTCGAGAATCGACGTTGGTTCGAGCCCTGTGGGCCCGCAGTCGATGATGACCTCTATCTCGTGACCGATGCGCTCTTCAATTTCCAGCGGGTCCGTGAGGGGGTGCTCGTCGCCCGGCAACGACAGGGTCGAACTCATAATGGGCTCACCCAGCTCATCGAGCATGGCGCTAACCAGCTTGTGGTCCGGCACCCTGATGCCGATGGTGCGCCGCTTTGGGTTCTGCAACATCTTCGGCAGCTGGCGCGTGGCCGGCAGGATAAAGGTGTATGGCCCTGGAGTCAGCGACTTGATCAGGCGATACGCCCAGTTATCCACCCTCGCATAGACGCTGATTTCGGAGAGATCCTCGCAGACCAGCGTGAAGTTGTGCCGCTTATCGGTTCGGCGGATGCGGTGAATTCGCTCAATCGCCTTCTTGTCACCGATGCGGCAGCCGAAGGCATAGCTCGAATCGGTCGGATACGCGATGAGAGCACCGTCGCGTATTCTATCGACGATTTTTCGGACCCGCCGCGGTTGCGGGTCCTGAGGATGAACTTCGATCAATTTAGCCACGCGCGGATTGTAGGTGAGCAGCGGGCTCGCGCATAGCCCGTTTCATGAGCTATTATTCGCGACCGCTATGAATATGCTGTTCGAATTTTTCCCGCTGCTGCTGTTTCTTGGGGCTTTATTCCTCAAGGACATCTATGCGGCCGTGACCGTCCTGATGATCGCCATGCCCATCGGCCTGGCGGTCAAAACCGTGCGCACTGGTTCGATCGACAAGATGTACCTGTGGTCGACCATCTTCGCGCTGGCCCTGGGCGGACTCACCCTGTACTTCCGCAATCCCTACTTCACCTACTGGAAGCCGACCGCGTTCTACTGGGTGGTGGGCGTCGCGTTCCTCGCCAGTACCTGGGTCGGTGACAAGCCGCTGGCACAACGAGTATTCGGGCTGGTCGAAGGCATTAATCTGGAGAAAATCTCACCATCGCAGTGGAAGAACCTGAACCTGGTCTGGGTGGCATTCTTCGTGGTTGCCGGGTTACTCAATATCTACGTGGCCTACAACTATTCGGAAAAGACCTGGGCAACGTTCAAAGTCTTTGGGCTGATGGCCTTCTCCTTCGTGTTTATGGTGGCGCAGACGTTGTGGATCGCGAACATCATTGGCGATGAAGACGAAGACGAGGAAGCCGAGCACTAGCATGTGGTATGCAATTATCAGCGAGGATGTCGAGGGCTCGCTCGAAAAACGTCGCACGGCGCGGCCTGATCACGTTGCGCGCCTCACGGCACTGCGGGATGAAGGTCGCCTGCTCATTGCCGGCCCACACCCGGCCGTCGACTCTCCGGATCCCGGACCGGCTGGCTTCACAGGCAGCCTTGTCGTGGCGGAATTTGGCTCACTCGAGGATGCCAGGACCTGGGCCGATAGCGACCCCTACGTTGAAGCAGGTGTCTATGAGCGAGTATCGGTGAAGCCCTACATTCGAGTTCTGCCATGAGCGCTGACCGGGTCGCGAAAATCGAGGCGCTCCTCACAGAGGCGTTCCATCCAACGTACATGCTGGTCAAGGACCAAAGTCATCTGCATGCGGGTCACGCCGGCGCCCAGGACGGCCGTGGCCACTTCGATGTGACGATCGAGTCCGAAGCCTTCCGTGGCAAGCGCCCGCTCGCCTGTCACCGCCTGGTTTACGACGCGATGGGATCGCTCATGGAGACCGACATACACGCGCTCCGCATCCAGGCTCGGGCGCCCGCTGCCTAACCCCTGTTTCCCTGTGCATTTCGCCGCGCAGGGCCTTTTATTCGTATATCATGCGCAAACTTCGCTAAGAGGAACCAATATGACTTTTTCAATCCGCGCCGTGACCACCCGCGCCACGCGATTGGCCGCCGTGGCAGGCACCGTCGCACTTACCGCGTCAGGCGCACTGTGGGCACAGACCACGCCTGCAGTCAGTCTCGATCCAAATGTTTTCAATATGTACCTCGAGTCACGCATCCAGAAACCCGCCGACCAGGCAACTGAGCAGGAAGCCGCCCTGGTACGTGAGGAACTCACGGATATTTACCTCTTGTCCGACAACCCCCGCGCCAAGGTCCTGAAGGAAAGTCCGCAGATGCAGGCGCAGCTGGAGCTCCAGACACGCGCTATCCTCGCGCAGGCCGTTGCTACGGATTTTGTCGCAAACAACCCGGCGACGGACGACGAGATGCGGGCGATGTACGACGAGCAAGTAAAGCTTGCCCCGCCGCTCGAATACAAGGCGCGCCACATACTCCTGGAAACCCAGGGCGAAGCGATTGCCGTGATATCTGAACTGGAAGGCGGCTCCGACTTTGCGGAACTTGCCACAGAGAAATCGACCGGACCTTCCGGCCCCTCAGGTGGTGACCTGGGTTGGTTCCCTCCCGAACAAATGGTTGGTGAATTCTCGGCGGCCGTTGTGGCGTTGGGCGATGGTGAATTCACTAAGATTCCTGTTCAGACCCAATTCGGATGGCATGTCATTCTTCGTGAAGATTCGCGGGAGTCTCCGCCTCCGCCGTATGAGAGCGTAACCGACGTCTTGAAACAGCAGATTGAGCAGCAGAAACTGCGCGACTTCATCGCCGGACTGCGCGACACCGGATCGGAATAGCACCTAGTTAACTTAATGCACGACATTCATTCAGTTTAGGGCGCCATTTGGCGCCCTTTTTTTATCCGGGAATTGAAGTGTGAAACTGATCACACCACCGGATGGGGGGTATCCCTACTATTGCCCGCGAGTCGTCCCTAATCGCTCGGGGGCGGCTCCTCCAACCCTCGCATCTCCTTTCATAGGTTGATACGAGAACTAAGTCGGCAGGGACGCCGACTTTTTTTTGCCTGCATGAAACGCAGACAAAGAAAAAGGCCACCGAAGTGGCCTTGTTCTCTGTAAAACGAAAGAACGAGTGATGAGCGAGATCGACTTCGCCCTTTCGACCAACCGTCTAGCGTAGCTACTAGTGCAGCTCGCGAGTCCGATCGGAAATCATCATGCCGTCAGCTACCGGACGAGTTCCGGCGAAGCTCCACATCAATGCTGATGGCGCTGCACCGCTACCCAGACTCGGCGTGTAATCGATCGTCAAGCCACCGATCCGCGCGGTACCTGCGACCCGGTCTACTGAACTCAGCATGCCGGTCACGAATACCTCTGTGGCCCCTGGCACGTACAGGCTATCCGACACGGAAACGTCATCAGCGTAAAGCCAGCCTGGCCCCACAACCGATCCCTGTACAGAAACCAAATCGCCAACCCGCATGGCGGCAAGCGCCTGATGCGAAGCCATTACGATCTGACCCATAGATTCGAATACGCCATTGACCCGGTCGATGCTGTCGACTGGTCCGGAGAGGATTGCGCCCGCATCAATTCCAGCGGCTCCGCCAGCATCGATTCCAGCGACCCCACCGGCATCGATTCCTGCGGCTCCACCGGCGTCAATGCCTGCGGCTCCACCGGCGTCTATACCGGCTGTTCCGCCCGCGTCTATTCCGCTCACTCCACCCGCATCGATGCCCGCGGACCCGCCAGCATCAATTCCCGCGAAGGCCGGAAGTGAAAGTGCAACAAGCGTCGCTCCCAAAGCAGCATGTGCCTTGGCGCCTTTTGCATAGCGCATTTTATCGCTCCTCAAGTTTCTAGATTTCTCCAACCCTCTTTTTGCGGCCTTATCTCAATACTCGAGATCGCTCAAGGCCTACAAAAAGACAAATTTAGTCTTCTGTCAGTCCCCTTTCTTGTAAGAGGTCCTGCAGTGACTCTAACTCTTCTTTATCCTCAACATAGTGGACCATGTAGAGTCCCGTTTCTTTCCGCGGTTTCCCTCCTTCGTTCAATTCCTTTCTGGAAGAAAACCATACGTCTAATTCTTCTAAGAACGCCTGTCCGCGATCCTTGATGTACTCATCGAATAGGGCGATCACTTCCTCAGTACACCCATCATCCGCAAATACCATTCGATCAAATTGGCCAGTTGACACTTCGTCCTTATCTATATTACGCGCTGCCGATGAAAATACTCTGTAACCGACGCTGCCCAAGCGTTGGATCAGTGCTGCTGACAATTTCGCATGAGTAAATGTGCGACTAACTGCTTTGTATCTACCATCGACCTCTACGACCGAACCTGCTTGCACTAATTGATTCAACATTTGCCGAGGCGCCATATCCCCGCTGTATCTTCTAACCAGGCCAACGAAACTTGGTGTTTCCTCGTCACCCGACTCGTAAGGCAACTCTAGCGGAATCCCGTAAGGCCCTTGAAACGCCGGGTCTGAATACCACCCGGTCAACACTCTTGTCGGCCTAGAATACGTTTTCTCGTTATACGAGGATGTAAGTGCCCGATCTATTACGTTTTTTACTTCCTTTCTTGTTAACCCCGTCAATATCGCTATTCTGGATTTGTTTACACGTTTCTCGTCCTCGAAATGGCGAAGAGCAATCTCCACATACACCTCTTTCGCAGTTTCAGAAAACTCAGCGTGGGTAACTCCTTGTGCAATCAAGAGCCGAATTAGCGGCTTAAACATCAGCGAGAGAGCCCGCCTAAGATGGTCTTTGACTTCTTGCCCCATTTAAGGCCACATCTCCTGCGCAATATGTAAACTAGCGTGCACTTGGCTTCCATGCAAGCTAGCATTTACCACTATAAATGGGGTTTGATCCCCACCTGTGGCCCTCATGCAGATTATGTCAACAAGTTGCATATGCTTCATGGTCACGATAAGAAATTGAGTTATGTAAGATGTTGATTATGATTGATTTTTGCTACAGCGCAAGCTGAATCGCGAAGTTTCCAGAAACATGTGGATTTCTGGATCTCCAATCGAAGTGAACCAAATTAGTTGAGAAGTTGCCGCTGACCGAGAGGCACGGAGCCGCGATTCGCGCAAAAAATGAACACTTGGTCTATCTTCTGGACGCTGCCCAAAATACCAGAGCGCAATAATGAAGTGATTTGAGTACGGTCAGCTGCCAGGCGTCATTGCCTACCAAGTGTAGTGGGCATTCTCATCATGTTCTTCAAAGTAGAACAACCCTACCGCGACTGTAATTCCGTCTTCACCGTCGGATTCCTCGTTGAGGGTTTCATATGCCATGAATAAGTCATCAAAAGTCTCTGCGAAATCAGCAAGCCGATCACCGCTTATGCGCCGCAATCGACCTAAGTCTTGCTTTCTAATATTGGTTGAATAGGCCGTCAACTGCTTCGGCTCCCTCGCCCCTTCATTCGGGTCCGAATTCTCTACCACAGTGCACAGAAGTGGATATACACCGTGTATAAGCGACGTCACCAAATTGTCGGTTTTGTCCGTTGGAACCACACTTCTCTTCGCCAAATTCAGTCGACCGTCATCCGATTCTACTACTGAGCCAACTCTTTTGAGCTCTGTTCGCATTGCGCCTGGCGGCACATCTCCACCGAATCTTTTAACCAATTCCGAGAACGAGTGCTCACCCTCTGCAAAAGGCAATGCCGCCGGCCGACCTTTCGCATCCAGGAAGTCCTCTTCCGCATGCCACCGGTGGAGAATTTCTGCGATTGGCGTTGTCTTTACAGAAAGGCTCGTGTCCCCTGCTTCAATCATGTTGCGCAGCCGGCGAACTTCTTTTCGTGTTAACCCAGTCATTACCGCTACGCGCGATATGTTCGTCGGCCGTCCCCGGATTCCGTATTCGGTGCTTGCTACGTCGACGTAAGACTTCTTCACGATCTCCGTAAACTCGCTGACACCGACATTGAATCTGAGCAAAATCTTAACTATTGGCCGAAGGACCAATTGGAATGCGTCTAGTACTTGTTCTTTTAGTTTTTCTTGCATGGGGCGCAATATATTGATCGGTAGGAATATTTGCCACAAATACCGTGAACATGGGAAAAATCGCCCAAGTCTTGACGCAACTCGAACCGGATTGCCACATGTGTAATTTGGTGGACAAGCAAGAAATGGTCTTGCAGGCGCTCACAAAACTCGGCTAAACCGCCGATTCTCAGTGTTGGAGCAGGGCCAGAAGTGCGTCGAGATCGAGGATTTCAACCTCGAGCTGTTGCGCTTTACTCAGTTTCGACCCGGCTTTTTCCCCAGCCAATAAGTAGCTTGTTTTTTTCGACACGCTGCCGGTGACTTTGCCGCCTTCTTTTTGGATTAGCGCCTTGGCTTCATCGCGCGTCATGCCTGGCAGAGTCCCAGTAATAACGAACGTTTTGCCGGTGAACGGTCCGTCCTCCGCGACCTGCATTGGGTCGGTATCCTGCCAATGCACGCCAAGGTCCTGTAATTGTCGGATCACGTCGAGGTTGTGTTCTTCATCGAAAAAGTCGCGAATGCGCCTGGCTACAACGGGACCAACATCCGGGACCTTGACCAGGTCATCAACGGATGCTCGGGTGATAGCGGGTAAATTGCCGAAATACGCCGCCAGGCTTTGTGCCGTCGCCTCACCGACCTCTCTGATTCCCAGGGCAAACAAGAATCGGGCGAGCGACGTCGACTTACTTGCTTCTATTGAGTTGATGAGGTTTTCAGCAGATTTTTCTCCCATCCTCTCTCGTTCGGCAAGCTCCTCATTGGTCAGCTCATAAATCTCAGCCGGATTTTTTATTCGGTCTTCTTCAACAAACTGTTCGATCAGCTTGGCCCCGAGACCTTCTATATCCATCGCACGCCGCGATACAAAGTGCTTCAGCGCCTCCGCGCGCTGTGCCTTGCAGTAGAGGCCACCCGTACAGCGCGCCACGGCCTCGCCTTCCTCTCGCGTCACATGCGAATCGCACACCGGGCAACGTTCAGGCAGATGAACCCGCCTGGTCTTCTTCGGTCTACGCCTCTTAACGACGCTCACTACCTCGGGGATGACGTCACCCGCCCTCCGCACAATCACCGTGTCGCCAATGCGTACATCCTTACGATGCAGTTCGTCGATGTTGTGCAGCGTTGCATTGCTGACCGTCACACCGCCGACGAAAACCGGCTCAAGCCGGGCTACAGGCGTAAGCGCGCCGGTCCGTCCCACCTGGAACTCGACACCTACTACCACGGTTAGCTCCTCCTGCGCCGGAAACTTGTGCGCCACGGCCCACCGTGGTGCACGGGCCACAAACCCAAGTTCCCGCTGCATGGCCAGGCTGTCGACCTTGTAAACCACACCGTCAATATCGTAGCCGAGCTCGCCACGCTTCTTGCCGATGGACTCGTAGTACCCGAGGCAGCCCTCTACGCCGGTCACGACGCGACGCTCCGGACAGGTCTTGAGGCCCCAGCTACGCAACTGCTCGATAATCTCGCTATGGCGACCGGGTAGTTCTCCGCCCTCGACCAGTCCGACTGAGTACACATACATGTCGAGCGGTCGCTCAGCGGTGAGCTTCGGGTCGAGTTGCCGGAGACTGCCGGCCGCTGCATTGCGGGGATTTACGAAGGTCTTTTCCCCTCCCGCGCGAGCCTTCTTGTTGTATGCCTCGAAGCCGGCGAGCGGCATGAACACCTCGCCCCGTACTTCAAGCATATTCGGGTAACCGTCGCCCAGCAGCCGTAGCGGAATCGACTCGATCGTTCGCGCGTTGTGCGTTATGTCCTCGCCGGTTGTCCCGTCACCACGCGTTGCTGCGCGCACCAGGACGCCGTCCTGATACAAAAGGCTAATTGCGGCACCGTCGAGCTTTGGCTCTGCTGCGTATTGGAGATCCTGCGCGCCATCTTCAAACTCGAGCTTCTCCGCGACGCGCCGATGGAACTCGTGCAGCTCGTCCTCGCTGAACACGTTGTCGAGGGACAGCATGGGCAGTCGATGTTCAACGGTCTGCAGCGCGTCACTGGGCTCGCCTCCGACACGCTGCGTTGGTGAGTCGGGCGTTACCAGCTCAGGATACTCTCGCTCCAGATCCTGCAGCTCGCGCATGAGGCGATCGTATTCCGCATCAGGTATCTCGATATCGTCCAGCGTGTGATAACGGTGGTTGTGATACCGAATTTCGTCGCGCAGCGACTCAATACGTTTACGGGATTCTGCAGGCGCCGCCATGACTCTCGGTTGCCGCGCGTCAGGCGCGCAGAGAGCTGTGCTGGAACTGAATAATTTCCTCGCGCATGTAGCGCTCGCGCTGGATACTCAAGGTGCTGCCGGACTCGTCGAGCAACTCACCATCCAGCGTCTGCGCAAGGGCACGTGCCGCCGCCATCATCAGGTCAAAGCTCTCAACGCTGTCCACAGGTCCAGGCAAGACCAGGAATAAGCTGATGCCTGGTATCTGCTGATCCTTGATATTCTCAAGATCGAAGCTGCCCGGTTCGACGAGGCTGGCCGCACTAAAAATCGTCCGCGACTCGTCATTGCCGTCGTAGCGGTGGAAGATGCCGAATTTGCCGTGACGCAGCCCGATGCCACGCATACTGAGGATCAACTCATCGCCCTGGAACGGCTTCTTCTCATGTCCGATCAATCGCAGGGTGACGATTTTCTGAGGCGCATCCTCCGCCAACGTCTCTGGCGCGTCTTCGTCGCCAGGTGTTGCCGACTCAACTACCGGTTCGGCAGCCGTTTCCCGTAAAGCAGACTCCTCACCGCCGATAGTCGGCTCGAGTCTCTCATCGCCCGGCGGGATTACCTTCTCGACTGGCTCGGATTTTTCCCGGCGGCTATAGAGGTAGACACCGGCGATCACCAGCAGTCCAAAGAACAACAGTAACCAACGCAAACCGTCCATTTCCATGACTCTGAAACGTCTTTAGTTCGCCGCCATTTTCACAGCTGCATCAAGATCGACCGACACGAGACGGGACACGCCCGGCTCTTGCATCGTTACGCCTGAAAGCTGCCTGGCAAGCTCCATTGTCACCTTGTTATGCGTAATGAAAACAAACTGGACCTTGTCCGACATCTCGCGAACGATGTCGCAGAAACGCCCAACGTTCGCGTCATCAAGCGGCGCGTCGACCTCGTCAAGCATACAGAAAGGCGCAGGATTCAGCTCGAAGATAGCAAACACCAGCGCGACAGCAGTAAGGGCTTTTTCACCGCCCGACAGCAAATGAATCGTGCTGTTGCGCTTGCCCGGAGGCCGCGCCATCACAGTGACGCCTGCCGACAACAAGTCGTCGCCCGTCAACTCGAGATACGCATGACCACCACCAAACAGCTTCGGGAACAGGCGCTGGAATCCATCGTTGACGTTCGAATAGGTCTCGCGGAAACGCGTGCGGGTTTCGCGATCAATCTTGCGAATCGCGCCTTCCAGGGTCGCCAGGGCGTCATTCAGATCCGCCAATTGCGAATCAAGATACTCCTTGCGCTCCGACTGCTCTTTGAACTCGTCGATGGCGGCCAGGTTGATCGGACCTAAGCGGTCTATGCGCCGCCGTACCTTCTCGAGTTTTTCTTCCCAAGTGTCGACGTCTGCCTGCTCTTCCATTTCTTCAAGAAGCGTCGCAAACTCGAAGTCGGTCTGGGCCAGCTGCTCTGCAAATCCTTCGCGCCGGACGCGCAGCTCCTGTACGGCCATTTCAGCTTCGCTGACTTTCGTCCGCGCCGCATCCACGGTCTGGTCGATCTGCATTCTCGTTTGGTCCAGCTCTCGCAGTTCCTGCTCGACCTTCTCAACTTTCTGGCGAGCGCCTGCCAACTCTTCTTCAACTTCGATTCGCGATTCGAGCTGGCGCTCAAGCAGGGCCTTGTTGTCGACCAGGGGTGTCTGGCTACTGGACAGCTGCTCACGAATTTCGTTTTCGCGCGACCGGAACTGGCGCAGCTGGCGCTCCATTCTCTCGAGATTCTGGGCAGCCGTTTCCTTGCTGTTGCGGCGGCTCTCAAACTGAATCGTGATGTTCTGCACGGTCTGGCGATCTTCTTCAGCCTGCGCGCGCACGCGCTGCAGGTCGGACCGGAGTTCGTCGCGCTGCGCTTCGAGATTTGCTCGCTCGGTGGCAAGACGCTCGATGGTCTCTGCCGCCTGCTCATGCAAGCGACGTGACTCGCGCAACTGTTCTTCGGCCGAGATCTTCTCGTTGTCGAGTTCGGACACCTCTTCCGCCAATGCAACCTTGCGGGCGTTGGCCTGATCCATGCGGTACTTGGCAGATTCCAGTGCGGCCTTCAGCTCGGAGTACTCGTTCAACAGCGACGAAGCATCCTGCTGCAGCGATTCACGGCGCTCCTCAAGCTGATTGAGGCGAATACGTCCGTCGGCCAGCAGCTTCCTTGCGCTCTCAAATCGAGCCTGCATCTCGCGCATGTCGGATTTCATGCGGCGCATCGCATGCTCGCGGGCCAGCACGCCAGCCTTGCCTTCCTTGTCGCGCGATACACGCAACCAATTACGACCAAGCCAGATACCGTCGGCCGTAATAACCGACTCATCGCCCACGAGCCGTTCGCGCATCCCCAACGCGCTCGGCAACGAGTCCGCGATCTTCACGCCCGCCAGGATTTCCTGGACGGCGGCCGGGGCGCCGCTAACCTTCGACGCCATCGTGTTATCGGCGTTAATGGCGACATCGTCTTTCGATCCCTCGCGAAGCACGGTCAGCGCCCCCGAGCGAAGACTCGCGATCGACTCCGTCACCGGCGTGATGTCCGCTACGCAGACTGCCTGCAGGTAATCGCCAAGCACCGTCTCGACCGCTCTGTCCCAACCATCCTGCACGTTGAGTGTCTGCGCGACACGCTTGTTGCTGTCGAGACCGGCGCGCTCGAGCCAGTCCTTGATGCTGCCGTCCCCCTCTCCGAGTGCCGCCTGTTGCAGCGCTTCGAGCGACGCGTATTTCCCCTGCGTGTTCTGCAACGCAGCGCGACGTTCGTCGACGAGCCGGGTGAGTTTCTGATCCTGCTCGCGGAGCTTGCGAACCTTCTCGCCGATATCGGCAAGGTGCCGGTCGAATTCATCTCGCGCCTGGCGCTTGCGCAGCTCCTGCTCAGCAAGCTGGTCATACTTGACCCGTAGATCCTCGGGGCTGGCATCGACCTGCGCTTCGTCGATTTTCCGGCGTCGCTCCGCAAAACTCTGCAGCCGCGACTCGATCTGTTCCGCCCGGGTTTGTTCGATGTTCTGCTGCTGCATCGCCTCGTTGTGATGCAACGCATGTGCGTCCCACTGTTTCTGCCATTCAGCCAGCGCGTCATCCGCACGCTGCAGCGATGCCGATGAGGCGCGCTCGCTTTGCCGGGCCTGCTCCAGCCCCGGCACCAACTCGCTCAAGGTCAGCTCGAGTTGTTCAATTTCAGTCTGGTCCTGATCAATATGATCAGCAATTTCCTTGGCGCCCTCGACGGCCTGCTCGAGGTCACGCTCCTGGCGCTCTCGCAATTCCCGGGCATGTTCGATCGATTGCTCAAGTCTCGCAATCTCCCCGCCTACCTTGTAGTAGCGGCCCTGAACCACGTTGAATTCATCCGTGCGCGCGCTCTGTCGAACGCGCGTCTCTTCAAGCGACGCCTCCAGGCTGCGCTGCTTGGCGATCGCCGCTTCGAGGCTGGTCTTGCGCTCGGCAAGCTGCGAGCGCGCCTCTGCGGCGCTGTCGTCCAGGTGCTTCGTACGAAGCGCGAGCACTTCAGCCGATCTTCGCCGCTCTTCAGCTTTGTATTTGCTGTAACGTTCCGCGGTCTTGGCCTGGCGGTCGAGGTGCTTGATCTGCTTCTCGACTTCATCCAGGACATCAAGCAAGCGATCGAGGTTTTCTTTGGTGTGCTTGATGCGATTCGACGTTTCGCGCCGGCGTTCCTTGTACTTGGAAATGCCGGCCGCCTCCTCGATAAAGACCCGCATATCCTCCGGCTTCGCCTCGATGAGGCGCGAGATCATGCCCTGCTCGATAATTGAGTAGCTGCGCGGCCCGAGACCCGTGCCCAGGAAGACGCCCGTGATGTCCTTGCGACGGCACTTGGTGCCGTTCAGAAAATACGTCGAAATACCGTCACGGCTGACTTCGCGCCGAATCGAAATCTCCGCGTATTTGGCGTATTGCCCTTCCAGGGTCGTTTCAGTGTTATCAAACAGGAGCTCGACCGACGCGGCGCCGACGGGCTTGCGCGAGCTGGAGCCATTAAAAATGACGTCCGTTATCGAGTCGCCACGCAGGCGGCTCGCTGAGCTTTCGCCCATCACCCATCGCACGGCATCAATCACATTCGACTTACCGCAACCATTGGGCCCAACGACGCCTACGAGACTGCTGGGAAAGGTAATAGTTGTGGGGTCGACGAAGGATTTGAAGCCAGCGAGCTTGATCTTGCTTAATCGCATGCGTGGTCTACGCCATATCCCGTCAATAAAGTCCGCTAGTGTAAAGGAATCGGGACCCGATTTCCCCAGAAAAATAGGGCTTCCATGCCGCCGTAGGCCATGTATAATCCCGGCCTTTTCTTTCCCCGGCAGGAGTCAGTAATGCCCGCAAAGAAAGCAGCGAGCAAGAAGCGCAAGTCAGCGTCGACCCGCAAGAAAGCAGCCAGTAAGAAATCCTCGGCCAGGAAGTCCACCGCGAGGCGGAAGACGGCGAGCAGGAAGAAAGCGCCTGTAAGAAAGAAGGCAAGCAAGAACAAGCCTGCGGCCAGGAAGAAAGTCGCCAAAAAGAAGGTGCCGAAGAAGAAAGTGGCCTAGAAGAAAGCCACCAAGAAAGTCGCCAGGAAGAAACCGGCTGCGAAAAAGAAGGCCAGCAAGAAGAAAGTGGCCAAGAAGAAGGTAGCCAAGAAGAAGGTTGCGAAGAAAAAGATTTCCAAAAAGAAGGTAGCGAAGAAGAAGGTTGCGAAAAAGACCGTCTCTCGCAAGAAGGCTGCCGGCAAGAAGAAGACCAGCGCCAAGAAGCGCGTACCGATCGTCAAGAAAGCGCCGGTCAAAAAGCGCGTTCCAGTGCGCGAACCCGTCGCCCGCAAAGCCCCAGCTCCGTCACGCTCGCGGCGTGACGTCATGTCCGGCCCGATTCACGGAATCGCTCCGTACAAGCCCAAGCGTGGCGAAGAATACATGAGCGATGCTCAAATCGAGCACTTCCGCAAGATACTGAGTGCGTGGAAGCGGGAGCTTATTTTCGAGGTTGATCGCACCGTTCATCACATGCAGGACGAAGCGGCGAACTTCCCTGACCCCAATGATCGCGCGACCCAGGAGTCGGAATTCGGCCTTGAACTGCGAACCCGGGACAGGGAACGCAAGCTGCTTCGCAAGATCGACTCCGCCCTGGCCCGACTGGACGACGGCAGTTACGGCTACTGGGACGAGACCGGGGAAGAAATCGGTCTCAAGCGTCTGGAGGCGCGGCCTGTAGCGACGCTTTGCCTGGAAGCTCAGGAGCGACGGGAACTTGCGGAGCGACAGTTTCGCGACAGGGACGACCGTTACCGCTAGGACGCAAGTTCGCCGGTGACACGCGAGCACGGTTCCTACGTCGGCCGGTTCGCGCCGTCACCTACCGGCCCGCTGCATTTCGGCTCGCTGGTGGCGGCAACGGCCAGCTATTTGCAGGCAAAGGTCTCCAAGGGTCGGTGGCTGTTACGAATCGAGGACATTGACCCACCGCGCGAGCAGCCCGGCGCGACCGAGGCCATCATCAAAGCCCTCGAGATTTGCGGTTTCGAGTGGCACGCCGACGTCATATTCCAGAGCAGCAGCCATGCCGAACACGAGCAGGCACTGCGGTCACTGCTGGACCAGGAGCTTGCCTACCCATGCGGTTGCTCCAGGCGGGATCTCGCTGACGTCCCCCGAGGCCCCTTGGGCACGATCTATCCCGGCACCTGTCGCGACGGCTGCGACAAGCCGGAAACTGCCATACGATTAAGAACCACGGACAAACCGGTCGAATTCGTCGATGGTCTGCAGGGCCGTCAATCCCAGAATCTGGAAACTGAATCGGGTGATTTCATTGTCCGCCGCCGCGACGGGCTGATCGCTTACCACCTGGCCGTCGTTGTCAGTGATGCGTTGGAGGGAATTACAGAAATCGTACGCGGCATCGACC
>SHLT01000137.1 GCA_004282875.1 Chromatiales bacterium
TTCTACGGGCTCGGACTCGGCGACCCCGTCGCCGTGTCGGCGGCGCATGGCGACCGCATCAGCGCATTGATGGACGCCGTGCTGGAACCGTTTGAGCAGGACGAGGATGCGCCGGAAGCGGACGACGAACACGAACTGCGTATCGCCGTGGTCGGCCGGCCGAATGTTGGCAAATCGACGCTGGTGAATCGCCTGCTTGGCGAGGAGCGCCTCGTCGTCTACGACATGCCGGGAACAACGCGGGACACGGTTGAGGTGCCGTTCGAGCGCAACGATCGCAAGTACATGCTGATTGATACAGCCGGCATTCGGCGCAAAGCGAGAGTCAGCGAAGCGATCGAGAAATTCAGTATCGTGAAGGCCCTGCAGGCGATCGAGAAAGCGCATGTGGTCATTGCCGTTCTCGACGCGCAGGAAGGCGTGACCGAGCAAGACGTCAGCCTGCTGGGGCTGATTCTCGAGCGGGGCAGGGCGCTGGTTGTCGTCACCAATAAATGGGACGGCCTGGAGGCCGAACAACGCAAGAAAGTCAGGGATGACCTGGAGCGGCGCCTGCCGTTCCTGGACTTCGCTGAGCGGATCACGATCTCGGCCCTGCACGGCACTGCGGTTGGCGATCTTCTGCCCGCGGCGGAACGCGCGTACCGGGCCGCTACCCGCGACCTGTCGACGACCGAGTTGACGCGCGAGCTGGAGGCGGCCGTCATGGAGCATGCGCCCCCGCTCGTTCGTGGCCGCCGCATTCGCCTGCGGTATGCACACCAGGGCGGCCGCAACCCGCCGGTCATCGTGATTCACGGCAACCAGACGGACAAGCTCCCGGAGGCGTATCGCCGCTACCTGATCAATCGCTTCCGCAAGGTATTCAAGCTCAAGGGCACGCCCGTTCGGTTGGCGTTCAAGAAGGGCAAAAACCCGTTTGAAGGCCGTCGCAACAAGCTGACTCCACGGCAGGAGCGAAAACGTGCCCGACTTATGAAACGCGTCAAGAAGAAATAACACCAGCTGTGCTAGTGTCCTTGCGAGAAATCAGGTCATAAAGTGATCGTATTATGAGTTCGGCGAGAAAGACCATCACCTTCGACGGACGGTTTCGCATGCATCGTGCGGGCTACCTCGAGTCGCCGACATTCGCGTACGAGACCTGGGGCGAGTTGAACGAAGCGCGTGACAATGCCGTGTTGATTTTCACGGGCTTGTCACCGTCCGCGCATGCCTCCTCGTGCGCCGTGGACCCGACGCCGGGTTGGTGGGAGGAAATGATCGGTAGCCAGTTGCCTATCGACACGGATCGCTACTTCGTCATCTGCGTGAACTCGCTGGGCAGTTGCTTCGGTACGACCGGCCCCGCATCGGTCAATCCGGAAACCGGCAAGCGCTATCGCCTGTCGTTCCCGATTCTGACGCTCGAGGACGTCTCGGACTCCACGCACTACGTCGTGCAACAGCTGGGCGTCGAGGTCCTGCATACCGTTGTCGGTTGCTCGATGGGCGGGATGAGCGGCCTGGCATTCTGCCTGCGCCACCCGGAAGCGGTACGCAACTTCGTATCGATTTCGTCGGGGACACGCGCGATGCCGTTTTCGATTGCGGTCCGTTCGCTGCAGCGCGAGATGATTCGCTCCGATCCCAAGTGGAAGAAGGGCAATTACGATGTCGGCGATCCGCCGATTACGGGTCAGCGACTGGCACGCAAGCTCGGGATGATTACGTATCGCTCGGCCGAAGAATGGGCGCAGCGCTTCGGCCGCGAGCGCTCCACGACGCATTCCCGCATCGAGGATCAGTTCGTTCCCGAGTTTTCGGTCGAATCCTATCTCGAAAACCACGGGCGAAAATTCACGGGTGCATTCGACCCGAACTGCTACCTATACCTGTCGCACGCGTCCGATCTGTTCGACCTCGCCGAGTACGGCGGGTCACTGGCGGCCGGATTCAAGCGCCTCGACCTGGAGCGGGCCCTCGTGATCGGGGTGCGCACCGATATCCTGTTTCCACCCGAGCAGCAGCGCGAGCTCGCCGAAGGGATTGCAAGCGTGTGCACGGACACCCAGCTGGCAGAGCTGGACTGCATTCGCGGCCATGATTCCTTCCTCGTGGACATGGACGCTTTCCGCCCGGTTATCTGGGATTTCCTGGCGTAGCCCGCGCTAGCGGGTCAGGACGATGGCCGGATCGACGGCCGTACCGTTGAGGTAGGTGCCGAAGTGCAGGTGTGGGCCGGTGACGCGACCGGTTGCCCCGACCGCCCCCAGTGTCTCACCTGTGGACACGACCTGGCCTTCCTCGACCGCGATCTCGCTCAGGTGGCAATACATCGTCACGTAGCCCTGCCCATGATCGAGAATGACCGTGTTGCCGTTGAAGAAGTAGTTGCCGGTTGCCGACACGATACCGTCGCGTGGTGCCTTGATCAGCGTGCCGCTGCTGGCGGCGATATCCATGCCCTTGTGCGGTGAGCGCGGCTGGTCGTTGAAGAAACGGCGCAGGCCGAAACTCGAGCTGCGGCGACCGTCGACGGGCGCGGCGAGGTCGATGCCGTCAACCGGCACATCGCGAAAGTTATTCAGCGCGCCGTCGATGATCTTGCGCTCACGGCCGATGCGGTCGAGCTGCACCTGGTCGGGTGTTACGTAGCTCTGGTTCTTGACGGTCAGGCGCTGCTCGGCATACGCATGGTCGCCGATTGGCACGGATAACGGGTACTCACCCAGTTGAATCGTGAGCTGGCCGGGTTCGGTGTCGAGCGGTATGCCAACCACGGCCTGCCAGCGATCCCCATTTTGCATGACGAGCACGGGCTTGCCGCCGAAGGTGGCCGCTGGGGCAGGCTGGTCAGCTGCACCCACGTCGACGAAGGTGATACCTCCGGGGCGTGGGCTGTCTTCCGGCGCAGCCCAGGCAAGACCGGCGACCAGGAATGCGAGTGTGGACAGGTATCGAATCATTTCTTAATGACCTTCGTGACGTTGGCGACCAGTTCTCCGCTGGACAAGCGCGCGCGGACTTCGTCACCGATACTGGCTGTGGCGGCATCGGTCATGGCCCTGCCATCGGCGTCGAGGACAATCGCGTAACCGCGATCCAGCGTAGCCAGCGGGCTGACCGAGTGCAGGGCACGGCCAAGGAGTGCGACCCGGTGGTTGAATTCGGACAGCGACTCGTGGACGCCCGTACCCAGGCGTTGTTTCAGGCTCGCGAGCCGGGCGATCGAGCGCTGCACGGAGACCGCAGGCGATAGCTGCACCAGTTCGCCGCGCAGTATCTGGACGTCGTGGCGCTGGGACAGAATCTGCTGCCGAATTGCCGTGATCATGCGGCCGCTGAACCAGTCTACCTGCTGCGCCCGGTCTTCCACGGTGCGCTCGCCCACGCGCGCGATGCGGGCCGCGAGTGCATTGATGCGCCGCAGCCAGTCCTGCTGGTCGGGCACGACGATTTCGGCGGCGCCGGACGGCGTCGGTGCGCGGACGTCTGCCACGAAGTCGGCGATCGTAAAGTCGACTTCGTGCCCTACGGCGCTGATCACGGGAATCGGGCAGTCGGCAATGGCGCGGGCCAGGTCTTCGTCGTTGAACGCCCAGAGATCCTCGAGAGAGCCACCGCCGCGGCCAATGATGAGCACATCGCACTCGTCCCGCCGGACGGCTGTTGCCAGCGCATCGATCAGTTCCCCGGGGGCGGCGTCACCCTGCACGGCAGCTGGGTAGACGACCACGGGAATTGACGGAAAGCGCCGGCCGAGAATACTGATGACGTCGCGAATGGCCGCGCCGCTTGGAGACGTGATCACGCCTATGCGGGACGGTATCGGCGGCAATGCCTGCTTTCGATCCTCGTCGAACAGGCCTTCTGCCAGCAGTTTCTTCTTCAGCGCCTCGAAGCGCTGTTTCAGGACGCCCTCACCGGCCGGCTCCATCTGCTCAACGATCAGCTGGTAGTTGCCGCGCGCCTCGTAGATGCTGACCCGGCCGTACGCAAGCACCTTGTCGCCGTTCTTGAAGCCGATCGCGGGGCCGCGCTGTCGCTGGCGAAACCACGCCGCGCTGACCTGGGCGGTTTCGTCTTTCAGGCTGAAATAGATATGGCCCGAGCCCGGCCTGGCCATGTTCGAAATCTCGCCCTCGACCCACAGCCGCGCCATGCCGCGCTCGAGCAGGGCCCTGGCTTTGCGGTTGAGTTCGGAAACGGAGATCGCGGCTTCTGTCGGCATCGGGGCAGTATAGACGTTTACCCGCAATACGCGCACGCGTACAATCGCCCGCTACCCCGAAACCGACGAAGTGTTCCCGCCATGCGAATCGCCAAGGAAGCCCTGACATTTGACGACGTCCTGCTGCAGCCTGGTTACTCGGAAATCCTGCCCCGCGAGGTCGATCTGAGCACCAGCCTGACCCGCGAGATACGCCTGAGCATTCCATTGCTGTCGGCGGCTATGGACACGGTTACCGAGGCACGACTGGCCATTGCGCTGGCGCAGGAGGGCGGACTCGGCGTCATCCACAAGAATATGACGATCGAGCGCCAGGCCCGCGAAGTCCTGATGGTCAAGAAGTTCGAGTCGGGCATGGTGCGCAACCCGATAACCGTGACATCGGACATGACGATTCGCGAAGTTATTGAGCTGACGCGGGCGATGGGTATTTCCGGTGTGCCGGTTGTCGATGGCGAGGAAACCGTCGGCATCGTGACGCACCGCGACCTGCGCTTCGAAACACGCCTGGACTCCCCGGTTTCACAGGTCATGACGCCGCAGGACAAGCTCGTGACGGTCCGCGAAGGTGCGGACGAAGAGGAGGTGCTGGGCCTGCTGCACAAACACCGCATCGAGAAAGTGCTGGTGGTCGGTGACGATTACAAGTTGCGGGGCATGATCACGGCCAAGGATTTCCAGAAAGCCAAGGACTTTCCCCTGGCATGTAAGGACTCCAGCGGTGCGCTGCGCGTGGGCGCCGCGGTGGGCACGGGCGGCGATACCGGGGAACGCGTCGAGGCGCTGGTCAGCGCGGGCGTCGATGTGGTCGTTGTCGATACGGCGCACGGACACAGCAAGGGCGTGCTTGATCGCGTCCGCCAGGTGAAGGCGGATTTTCCCGGCGTGCAGGTCATCGGCGGCAACATTGCCACCGGGGCCGCGGCTGAGGCGCTGGCCGAAGCAGGCGCGGACGGCGTCAAGGTCGGCATTGGTCCGGGTTCGATCTGCACGACGCGAGTCGTTGCGGGCGTTGGCGTACCGCAGGTGTCGGCCGTTGCCGAAGTGGCCGAGACTCTCGCCAAGAAGGGCATTCCCCTGATCGCCGACGGCGGTATTCGTTATTCCGGCGATATCGCCAAAGCGATCGTCGCAGGCGCACACTGCGTCATGATCGGCGGCCTCTTTGCCGGTACGGAGGAGTCACCGGGCGAAGTCGAGCTCTACCAGGGACGCTCCTACAAGGCCTACCGCGGCATGGGATCGGTGGGTGCCATGGGGCAGTCGGACGGCTCCGCGGATCGCTATTTCCAGGACGCCACCGCAGAACTCGAGAAGCTGGTTCCCGAGGGCATAGAGGGTCGCGTGGCGTACAAGGGCGGCATGGTTGCCATCGTGCACCAGCTCATCGGTGGCGTGCGCGCCGCGATGGGTTACACGGGCTGCGCAAGTATCGACGAGATGCGCGTCAAGCCGCAGTTTGTTCGCATGACCGGGGCGGGCGTAGCCGAGAGTCACGTCCACGACGTTTCGATTACCAAAGAAGCACCTAACTACCGTTCCAAAAACTAGGTCCCCATGAGCCTCGATATCCACGCTCACAAGCTGCTGATTCTCGATTTCGGCAGCCAGTACACACAGCTCATCGCCCGCCGCGTTCGCGAGGTCGGAGTCTTCTCGGAGATTCACCCGTGGGACATGTCGGACGACGATATCCGTGCGTTTGGCCCCAGCGGCGTCATCCTTTCCGGCGGCCCGGAATCGGTCAATCTCGATGAGCCACCGCGCGCACCGCAGCTCGTCTTCGAACTCGGCGTCCCGGTCCTCGGTATCTGCTACGGCATGCAGACGATGGCGGCACAGCTCGGCGGCAAGGTCGAGGCGTCTGCGCATCGTGAATTCGGCTACGCCGAGATCGAACCAACCGAGTGTCGCCTGCTGCACAGCCTGAGCGACGAGGCGAGCCACGCGATGTTGCAGGTCTGGATGAGCCATGGGGACCGCGTCGAGGAAATTCCACCGGGATTCGTCGCCACGGCTTCCAGCGCGAATTCGCCGCTGGCTGCGATGGAAGACGCGAAGCGCAATTTTTACGGGGTGCAGTTCCATCCCGAGGTTACTCACACCCCGAAGGGCATGGAAATCCTGCACCGTTTCGTGCGCGATATCTGCGCCTGTTCGGGTGACTGGACGCCTGACAATATCGTAGCCGATGCGATCGAGCAGGTGCGCGAGCAGGTCGGTGATGGCAAGGTGCTGCTCGGCCTGTCGGGCGGCGTCGATTCGTCGGTCGTAGCCGCACTGCTGCACGAAGCAATTGGCGAACAGCTGGTTTGCGTGTTCGTCGACCACGGCCTGCTGCGCCACAACGAAGGCGACCAGGTCATGGAGACCTTCGCCGAGCACATGCATATCAACGTGATTCGCGTGAATGCGGCGGAGCGTTTCTTCGGGGCGCTCGAGGGTGTTAGTGACCCCGAAGAGAAACGCAAGATCATCGGCGGCCTGTTTATCGAAGTGTTCGACGAGGAGGCCCACAAACTCGAGGGCATCGAGTGGCTGGCGCAGGGCACGATCTATCCGGACGTCATCGAATCGGCGGGCGCCAAAACCGGCAAGGCGCACGTCATTAAATCTCATCACAACGTGGGCGGCCTGCCCGAGACGATGCGTATGAAGCTCGTCGAGCCGCTGCGCGAACTCTTCAAGGACGAAGTACGCAAGATCGGCCTCGAGCTCGGACTGCCACGCGAGATGGTCTACCGGCATCCGTTCCCGGGTCCAGGCCTCGGTGTCCGCATTCTCGGCGAGGTCAAACCCGAGTATGCCGAGCTCCTGCAGCTCGCCGATGACATCTTCATCGAGGAACTGCACAAGCAGAAACTCTACGACGAAACGAGCCAGGCGTTTGCCGTGTTCCTGCCCGTGAAGTCCGTTGGTGTCATGGGCGACGGCCGTCGCTATGACTATGTCATCGCCTTACGCGCTGTTGAAACGATCGACTTCATGACCGCTCGCTGGGCGCGCCTGCCTTACGAGTTCCTGGAGCACGTCTCGCTCCGCATTATCAACGAGGTCGACGGCATCTCTCGCGTCACCTACGACATTTCGGGCAAGCCACCCGCCACCATCGAGTGGGAATAGCCGTATC
>SHLT01000207.1 GCA_004282875.1 Chromatiales bacterium
GCCCGACGTCGAGCGGCAGGTACTCCTGCCAGGGCACGGCCGAAGAATGGGCAGAGCTGTCCGACTGCACGATTCACGCCAAGATCGAGCTCGTTAACGCGCAGTACTGCCTGATTGACAACGTCACGGTCGAGGGAGGTGCCAATGGCACCGGTACCGGAAACCGACATCAATTCCGCCTGATGAACGTCGACCACGTCGTGGTGCAAAACAGTACGTTCCGTTCGCATGCCGGAGCTGGTATTGCTGTACGCGGTAAGGACGTTGTTATTCACAACTCGTCGTTCGAAAAGCTCCGCTATCACACGAAGCCCAGGAAAGGCGGGCTGATGTCGATGGACACACACGGCATTTCCGGCGGCTGCGGCAGTGAACGAATCTGGATCATGGAGAACTACGGCACCATGATCAGCGGCCAGCTGACCCAATGGGGGCACGGTTGCAAGAAGGACCCGCCGACAGGTCTTTACATCGCCGGCAATAACACCGAGTACAATGCCGAAGCCGGTTATGCGACCAAGTGGGCGAAGAACGTGGTGCTCTCGGGCAATACGGCTCGCGGGCATGTACCGTCCTTCCGCGCGGAGCCGTTTACTTACAGGGACGGCTGGACGTCTGTCCCCAGGGAGAGCGGCGGGCGCGGCGACGGCGCCAACATTGGTGCCGACGGTATTACCGAAAACGTGCTTTCGATCGATAACCTGTATATCGACAATACGCGTGTGAAATTTGAGGACGTGAGCGGCTTCACGGCATCGGTCAACGACCGCTTCGAGGCTAACCACAAGTGCCATCACGGCAACAGCAGCTGTGTGGCGATCTTCGGGGAGAAAGAGGCGATCGATCCCATCTATGTCATCAATCCGGTGTTTGCCGGCGCGACCTTGCGCTGCGCATTTGTCTTCCAGCGCGGGCACAACTTCGATATTCGCCTGTACGGGCCGCGTTTTGAGGACGGGTTCGATGGTCCTCTTCGATGCGGAGGCGGGGCGAAACCGCGAAACTTCGACAACGTCGAAGTGGAACCGGACTGGCGTTCCATGTTTAATTCTGCCTGGGGATTCCCGGTAGAGTAAGCAACGCTTGAAAGAGACTTCTGAAACCGCCGCGTTTGGCGTCCAGCGGACGCCTGTTTGGATTCGCAGCCACGAGCAGCCGCTCGCGGGCTGGATCCATCGCCCGACTGATGTGTCGTGTCTCAACGGCCGCGGGCTGTTGATCTGCAACCCGATCGGCCACGAACTCATCCATGCCCATCAGTCCATTCGCGAAATGGCGGACGAATTTGCGCGCGCCGGCTACAGCGTGCTGCGCTTCGATTACACAGGCACCGGCGATTCTGACGGGGACGAATTCGAAGACAATATTGTCGCGAAGTGGCTCGACGATATCGTCGCGGCGTCGGACTACCTGCAGACCAGGTGTGGGACCGAGGTCAGGCAGCTCGTCGGCATTCGCAGCGGCGCATTGCTGGCCGCCGCATGCGCGTCGCGCCTTCCTCTGGACGACGGCCTCATGCTGTGGGACCCGATCCCGTCCGGGCGACGTTTTCTTCGCGAACTCAAGGCCAACGAAAAGCTGGCGTACTTCCGCTGCGAGCCGGACTTGCTGGAAAGCGTCGGATTCCCGTATCCAACCCCGATGCTGCAGGACCTGAAAGGTCTCGATATCGCGGCCAGCCTGCAGGATTTTTCGTCACCCGTGGTTGCGTTCGTCAGGGACAGCGCACCGGTGCCGCCCGCTATTAGCAAGATCGGGGCGGACGGCCTCGACTTCGATTGTGTCCAGATCCCGGGACTGGCGACCATGCTGGTCGAACCGCACAACGCGCTTATCCCGCATGCTGCCATTGACCGGGCCGTGAGCTGGGCATCGGAGCACCTGGTCTGCATGCCGCCTGAGTCGGCGCCGGCAGCCCTCGATATCAGCAACGAGGTGGCGTTTGCCGGGCCCAACGAGGGAATCGTGGAGTCAGTCGCGCGTGTCAGCGAGGGCGGCAGCACGGGCATCCTCTGCCGCGGACCCAACCCGGAAGCCACCGAGCGGCCGATCGTATTGTTCGGTAACGCCGGTTCGATCTACCACATCGGGCCGAATCGCCTCTACGTGACGCTGGCCCGGAGACTGGCGCAGGC
>SHLT01000138.1 GCA_004282875.1 Chromatiales bacterium
TCCATTCCTTCAAGCGTCATGCCGTCGATTTCGCCTTCGAATATCAGGAGAACGCCGCCATCACTCAATACGGTGGAACGCGTGTACCGGAAGTTCTCCAGAGTAGTCACGACGTTTTCCAGTACCTTCAGGATGTAAGCCCGATCTGTAAACGGCTTGAAGGCAACCGGCGAAATTAGCATTGCATCCTCCGCCAATAGCGCATTGACCTTCTCGAAGCTCCGTTCTTCAACGGCAGTGTGCCACTCTTCTATGAATTTGCTGGGTAGGTCAGTCATGTTGTGAGCTTCTCAGTGAATGAAAATGTGGCAATTTACGAAATCGTGATGCGATAGCCGTTGTGCTTCCGGATATTCAGCACGCGGTTATCATCGAAAATCAGGTACTGGCCCTTGATGCCGGCGAGGCAACCCTCGATCTCGGGCTGCTTGTCAAAGCCGACACTCTTTACTTTTTCCGGGTATCGATTGACGGGATAGTCGATCGAGCAGACGGTGTCATCGGTATCGATAAACTGCCGGAGATCAGCGTCGAGCGCGTCAGACACTAGAGCCTTCTTTGCGATGAGGTCTGCGTCAATCACCTCGTTCTTGAGCATGCGCTGCCAGTTCGTCCGATCGGTCAAGTGCTCCTTCATGGCGACTTCAACCAGGCCGGCCGTGTAACGATTGGGGACCCGCGCGAAGATGATCGCATCGGTCGCACCCTGGTCGATCCAGCGTGTGGGCACTTGTGACGCTCGCGTGATGCCCACCTTGATCGCGGAGCTCCGCGCGAGATAGACAATCTGTTCGGTCAGGCAGTGCTTCTCGGCCCAGGCCATGTCCCGGGCTTCTCCTTCGTGTGCCCGGCAGAGCTCCGGGCGGATGATGCATTCGCTGGCCTCCGGCGCATCCCGAAAGCAGGGGTAGCAGAATCCCTGCCCGAAGGACTTCTTCGTCAGCCGGTCGCAGGCGATACAGTTGATCTGGCCGTCAAAACTCAGCTTGATGGTTTGGCCGATCCTCGCGTTCATGTCGATCGGCGTGTCGTCCAGCATCAGCGTGTAGCGCACGACATCCTCGAGTTGGGTGCGCATCTTTCTCAGGCTTCCGGAATGGCGTACGTCGCGGTTCATCGGGGTTTCCTGGGTTTCTAGTCGGCCGGATCAGGCGAGATTGTAGAGCATCGGCCAGCCTTCCGGGCGCCCCGTCAAATTGACAACGCTGTCATCCCATGCTGCAATTGAAGTGAGCCTGGCCCTGCCGACTATCCAAGCCTGTTAATTGCCTCCGCTCGTGTTTCATGCCGCCGGAGTCATGCATCGTGTCTAAATCAAAACCATCAGTCGCGTTCGCCCTGGTGACCGCTTTGTTTCTCGTCGCTTGCGGTGGCGGTGGCGGCGGCGACAACGGCGGCACGAATTCAGCTGATCGAACCGCGCCCGTTATCACGGTAACCGGCCCAAGCACCGTCAATCACGAGCAGGGCACGACCTACGCCGATCAGGGTGCGACGGCGACCGATGCGGTTGATGGCTCAGTGGCAGTGACGACGTCAGGAACGGTTGGTACTGCGGCGGGAAGCTACACACTTACTTATACGGCGACCGACAGCGCGGGCAATACCGCGTCGGCAACGCGTACCGTCATCGTGGCGGATACGACGGCCCCGGTGATTACCATGGTCGGCGCGGCGTCGATGACGCATGAGCAGGGGACGCCGTTCTCGGATCCGGGCGTGTCGGCAGTGGATACCGTCGACGGGTCCATTGCTGTCGTTACTACCGGCTCGGTCGAGGACGTTGTCGGCACTTACACGCTTACTTATACAGCGACGGACGCCGCAGGCAATTCGGCGACAGTATCGAGAACCGTCATCGTCGAGGCACAGGGATCGGGTTCGCCCGATCTACTGGTATTCACGAACGGAGCCGTCGATCCGGCGTGGGACCGGGGCATCAATGCGTTCGACGAGGCGATCGGTTTCGGTGAATGCAACAACGATGGCGGCGCCGGGTGCCCAAGCATTGGCTGGGGGATTGTTGCAGACAATGAGCGCGGCGACGTACTTGAGATTACGCATACGGCAGCCGGCGACCTGGCCGGGGTCTTCATCGCCGCGAACAATCCGCTCGATGTCTCCGCCTTTGCGAACGGCAGCGTCACGTTTGATATCAAGGTAGTCAGCGGCGACAGCAACATCACCATGAAGCTCGACTGCGTATTCCCCTGCACGTCCGGTGACCAGGCTCTTGGCAGCAAGGGCGCGGCAGGCTGGGAGACCGTCGAAGTGTCTTTTGCGACGCTGGCTGCTGGCGGACTGAATCTCGCGAATGTGAATACGGGAATCGTCATCTGGGCGACCAACGCCACCAGCACGGTATTCCGGATCGACAATGTCCGCTTTACTGGTTCTGACGGTAGCGGTCCGCCGCCGTTTGGCGACTACAACGTCACTGCTTACGGTGCGGGCAGCATCTCCGACACCATTAATCCCGCCAGCTATCGCTGTGTTGTCGATTTCGGCAACTGGATCTACAACGCCGGTGTTGTGGAACCCGCCATTGCTGGCTGCAACGCGGCAACCGGCATTCCATCGGGTACGCCGACGCCACTCTCTCCTCAGCTAACAGGTCCGGCGGCGCTCGAACCGACGCCCACCCACAAGTGGTGGGGATCGATTCCGTTCCTGGGCGAAATGACGATTGGTGATGCCAACGATGCGGCGTATATCACGCCGGACCCGATGACGGCGCGCGTCACGGACAAGGGCTTCCGCGTCATGGGCATTCCGTCGGGACTCGCAAGCACCGTTGATGGGTTTCTCTACGCGATACCCGACCCCTTCTCCGAGGTCTTCGACGGCGTCGCGATTGGCAACACGAACTTCGACAATCTGGAGGCCTACCTGAAAGACCACAGCGACGGGTCGGTGACCGTCGAGTGGCAGAGTGGCGGACAGGCGGTGATGGAAGCGACGTTCGTGCACGGATCACCTTACGTTTACGTCGAGGCCTTCCAGGGCGAGGTCGTGATTCGCACGCTGCGCACGGACGGTGGAGAGAAAGGAACATTCTACAACCAGGGGGACAGTCTCGGTATCTGGACCAGCGTTGCGGGCAATCACAACAATTTCCTCGTTACCGGGGAGGGGGCGACGACGTTTGGCAATATCGCCGGCAATGAGATTACGGTGAGTAATGCGGCGAATGCGCTGACGTTGACGTATTTGCCCCAGACCGACGGAGTCCCGCTCGATAGCATGACCGGGTACTTCGAAGCCCAGGCACGAAATATCGTCGCCGCCGTCGACATCGATTATTCCGTCGACCGCTCCAGCAACGAAGTCACCGTCAGCCATACCTACCGCAACAGCGCAGGAGCGCCGATCGAGACCATCGTCGGCATGCATCCGTTGCACTGGAAGCACAGCGCCCAGCCGACCTCCAGTTACCAGGTGAGGAGTGCCCGCGGGGTTATCAGGTTCAGCCAGACAGACTCGTTCTCTTATGCATTGCCGTCGGTGGGTGTTCTGCCGGCCTTGCCGACGATCGACGGTACCTTTGATCAGGCGACGCTCGAGGGCCTGGTGACCGAGTTTGTTGCACAGGGCTCCGCGGCATGGAACAACCGCACCGATACGTACTGGGCCGGCAAGAACTACGGCAAAGTGGCCGAGCTCATAGCGATTGCGGATTCGATCGGTATGGATACCGAGGCGGCAGAGCTGCTGGACTGGCTGAAGTCCGAGCTTGCCGATTGGTTCACGGCCGAAACGAACGGCAACCTCGACGTCATCAAGTATTTCGTCTATGACGACGAGTGGGATACCTTGCTGGGCCTCGAGGAATCGTTTGCCTCGCACCAGCAGCTCAACGACCATCATTTTCATTACGGCTATTTCGTTCGCGCAGCGGCGGAGATCTGCCGCATGGACATTGCCTGGTGTGGTGCAGATCAATACGGACCGATGATCGAGCTACTGATTCGTGATTACGCCGGTGACGCAGACGATACGATGTTCCCTTCCTTGAGAAACTTCGATCCGGCCAATGGATTTTCGTGGGCTTCGGGCTCCGCCAACTTCGCGCGCGGCAACAACAACGAGTCGACGTCGGAGGCCGCGAACGCTTACGGCGCCATCGTTTTGTACGGGCTGATCACCGGCAGGGACGACCTGGTGGACAAGGGCATGTACCTCCACGCATCCACTGCGGCCGCCTACTGGCAATACTGGAACAACATCGACGGCTACAACAATGTCGGCGCGGACGAGGACAACTTTCCGCCAGGCTACGATCGGATTACAACGTCGATTATCTGGGGTGACGGCTCCGCCTTTGCAACGTGGTTCAGTGGAGCGTTCGCACACATCCTGGGAATCCAGGGCTTGCCGTCGAATCCGCTGATTCTGCACGTCGGTCAATACGCCGACTACATGACCGACTACGTGGCCCTGGGCCTGAGTGAGTCATCCAACGGCATGCCTTCCGGTCTGCCTGACGATCAATGGCGTGACCTGTGGTGGAACCTCTGGGCGATGACCGACGCAGATTCGGCCGTCGCCGACTACAACACGGTGGCCGACTACGTCCCCGAGGCCGGGGAGACCGAGGCCCATACCTACCACTGGATTCACACGTTTAGCAGTCTTGGTCAGATGATCACGGGAACAGGAGCGCTTACAGCCGACTATCCGGCAGCGCTCGCTTTCGATAACAACGGTTTGACGAGCTACGTCGTCTACAACTTCGGCGGACAATCGCTGACCGTAACGTACAGTGATGGCCAGATCGTAATCGCGGCACCGTTCGGGTTCACCGTTCTCACAGACTGAACCGGCGAGCGTCCGAACTGGCTAGGAATTTGTCTGCCTGACAAACGTCTGTTCCGCCAGCGTCTTCATCCAGCGGACGTATCGTTTCGTCGACCATCCACATTCGATGGTGAGGGCTTCCCAGTGAGGCACCAGTAACATCGCCCACAAAGCATCCGTCGCCTTCGGCCGTGTCCACCCGGGCGCAAGCATTTCATCAGCGTGCAGCGCGTCAATAGCTGCGCGGCAGCCGTCACGCATGGCGGCCATGCGGTCATCCCACGCCACTGCAGCGGCTTCGTCGGAGTCCCGCGCCAGCATCAGTGCCTTGCCGACACCGTAGATCTCCGGGATGTAGTTACCCCAGCAGTCTATATAAAGAGCAAGTCGTTCGATGCCGGACGATGCCGCTCGTGACGGGGCGAGGCGTTTGTCCACGTCGAGTATTTCATCCAGGTACCTCGTTGCCGCGACCAGCAGGTCGGTGCGCGAGGCAAAATGCAGGTAGACCGCCTGGCGAGAGATCCCGGATTCCTTCGCAATATCGCCCATGCGGACGCCCTTGCCACCGTGCTCTTCGAGTATGCGAACCGTGGATTCGAGGATCCGCGAGCGAGTTTCAGTGATTTCACTTGACATGGTGTCAAGCTTGCCCTAAGGTTGACAGTGTGTCAATTGACACGGTGTCAAGTGAGACGAGGAGAAGACTATGACGATGATGAGTTTGAGGGCCCTGGTGGCACGCAAGCTGGTGTTGCTGATTAGCGGAATAGTCGCTATCGGCATAGCCGCGACGATTCTTTTCGCGCCGGACGTGTTCTACGCGGCCTACGGAATCGAGCTCGCCGGCAATACCAACCTCACCAATGAATTGAAGGCTCCCGCCGGCGTGTTGTTCGTCGCAGGACTGCTGATGCTCGCCGGGGTAGTTCATTCGCAGTGGATGACCGTCTCGCTCGTTGCGGCTACTGCGATCTACTTGCCGTATGGCTTGTCGCGTTTGTTGAGCATGGCCGTCGACGGGATGCCTGACAGTGCGCTGGTCGGCGCTGCCATTTTCGAAATTGCAGTCGGGGCGGTGTGTCTGCTTGCCCTGATACCCGGCCGTATCGGCCACATTGCTCACACTACAAATTGAGGAGACGACAATGAACGACTTTCAGGACAAATCGCACACATCGAACCCCGTCACGTTGGTACTTGGCGGAACCGGGAAGACCGGCCGACGGGTTGCAGACCGTTTGGTCAGCCGAGGCGTTGAGACCCGCATCGCATCGCGATCGGCCAACCCGACTTTTGACTGGAACGACCAGAGCACCTGGAAGGCCACGCTCGAAGGTGTTGAAGCAGTGTACGTTACCTATGCGCCCGATCTCGCGATCCCCGGGGCGACCGATGCTGTTCGAGACTTTGTCACAATGGCCGTCGAGCAGGGCGTCCGGCGCCTGGTTCTCTTGTCCGGTCGTGGCGAGGAAGAAGCGCAGGCTTGCGAACGTATCGTCCAGGACGCCGGCGTCGAATGGACCGTGGTGCGTTCCAGCTGGTTCAACCAGAACTTCTCTGAAGGAGAATTTCTGGGCATGGTGATGGACGGAGCAATTACGCTGCCGGCCGGGGACATTCCCGAGCCGTTCGTAGATGTCGATGATATCGCGGACGTCGCTGTTGCCGCACTCACCGAGGACGGCCACAATGGCGAGATCTACGAAGTCACCGGCCCACGCATGCTGACATTTGCCGACGTGGCCCAGGAGATTTCCCGTGCCGCCGGACGTGAGGTTGAGTTTATCCAGATCCCGAAAGACGCATTTGCCGGTGCGATCGCCGAATCCGGCGCACCCCAGGAAATAGCGTGGCTGCTGAACTACCTGTTTGACACCGTCCTCGACGGTCGTAACGCCTACGTTTGCGATGGCGTCAAACGTGCCCTGGGCCGCGAGCCGACCGACTTCAGCGAGTTCGTCGACCGGATCGCGGCTTCGGGTGTCTGGAAAGCTGCCGCATGAAGACGATCATGAAGATAACGTCGGCCGTCGCGTTATCGGCTCTGGCGCTATTTTTGTACTGGTACGCCTTCATAGCTCTTGAGGAGATGCCCATGGAGCAGGGCGACATCCTCGAGGCGTATGAGTACCCGTCGGTTGAAAGCCTGCAATTGGACATGACTGAGAGAGGCCCAAACGTCTTCTCGTTCACGTACGAATCGTTCGATGGCGAACTGGTGTACGGCCAGATTTCCTACCCGGATATCACTGCCGACAAATATCCAGTGCTCATTGGTATTTCTGCGATGGGCCGCAGTTACGTTCGTTGGTGGGTGGATACTTTCAATGGGAACCCGACTGTGACGCAGGCACACAAGATCGCGGCGCTCGCCAACAGGAACGGCTACGCCGTCATCTCCATCGATGCGCGTTATCACGGTAAGAGGAAAGATCCCGACAGGA
>SHLT01000004.1 GCA_004282875.1 Chromatiales bacterium
GCCGCCAGATACTGGTCGCAAGTTAGCTTAACGTTAGACGGCACTCATCCGAGGAGGTCCAGATTCAAACTCATACTGATCATCAACCGGACTCAGGTGGCACGTTCTTCTCTGTTCTTTTCAAATTGGAAAAGATCACTGGATTAGTGATTCTCGGCGCAATTATCGTCTATCACGTCCTTCGGGTTTTCGGGTCTACGCCAGAATTGCCAGGAATATATGGTTTGTTGCCTTTGCTTTTTTTCTGGGGCGGCGCCACTTTGTTTTTCGCCGGAGCAGGATCTGAAAAATACCCAGCATTTCCCTCCCTATGTCATGTTCCTCTCGCAATATGGCTGATCATTCTTGTTCTAGCTCTGCAGTAGCAATTCGTTAGGTCATGCGAAGTGCCCCCTAACAAGGCGCTGCACTGTGCCTCCTGGCTATCTGTCATCCTTCTTGCATTCGCAAGAAAGCCGCCAGATACTGGTCGCAAGTTAGCTAAACGTTAGGGCGCTATGCGCTGGTTTGTCGCGATATCACTTGTGCTACCGGCTTCCTTGATCGACGCAGTGGAGGTCACGCCGATCGAGTTCGTCGTGGTATCGCAGACCGTTTCTGCCACGCGCCTTGACCGATCCGAAACGGGAAATCTTTATCCTTGGCACACAGCAAAGCGCGGCTCGGAGATTTATGTCTCTAATTCCTGCGGGTTCGCCGACTATTCCTATCTTGGGTTTCGCCTACTTGAGTATCAGAGTGGCGATACGTTCGACAGCGAAAGAGTGAAGATCGACGCTCGGGCGCAGCTGGGAGAATGGTGCAGGCTTAGCAATAGCCTATTCGAAGGCCTCACGTTACTGGCCTTACGGCACTGGGGTGAGGTTCCGTACATTGTCGGGAGTGCGGATATCTTCTACAGATCGGATCACGCTGAGTACATTGTCGATCCCGACTTCATAGAAGAGTTCGGGTTGACTGACGTGTTACAAACGATTGAGGACCCCCAAGAATCGACGGCGTGCGTAGAAAAAGACCAAAGTGGTGACGACTACTTTGAATGGTTCGTGACTCAGCCTAATGTCCGACAGTTCGGGGAATTGGCGTGCTACATAAAGGGAGTTCACATACTAGATATTCGGATAGCACCCTAACAAGGCGCTGCACCGTGCCTCCTGGCTATCAGTCACCTTTCTTGCATTCGCAAGAAGGCCGCCAGATACTGGTCGCAAGTTAGCTTAACGTTAGGCCGCGCATCATGTATGTAGCGAAATTGTTGTTGCTCGTCCTTTTTGGCATGGTGCTACTCAATTCGGCGCGGACGCATGCCGACGAGTTTTCGACTACTGATGCCGAAAAGGGCGTAGTAAATCGATTCTTGTTGATGGGCATGGATGGAATGCGAGACCAGATGATCCGCTCTGGTACCCCGGAAGAAGAGGTGGACCATGCCATCCAAACGGCGTTGGAGACGTACGCGAGTTGTTACATAAAGGTGGCGACCGAGCAAGCAAGGGCCCAGAATTTGGATCACGAGGTGGTACTGAAGTTCATAGCCGGCCGTCCAATTGAGGCAGGCGAACAACAGACCATTGTCGATCTTGATATGGAAGCTCTTAGACTTCGAAATGCCTCCTGCCAAAAGAAGTTTCTTCGGGACACGCGTTAGTGGTGCGGTGCAAGCGCAACCTAACAAGGCGCTGCACTTGCAACTTGGCTTCCGTCACGGCTCTTGCAGCGGCAACAGCCGCGCCGTAAGCTGAGTTCAAGTTGGCTCAACGTTAGGCAGCATCCAAGCTAGTCATGGACGTTATCTTCAAAGCACTAGTCCTAGCAGCCGTGCTCTATTTCGTATACGAGTTGGGCGGCATAATCTATGCAGCGAAGAACCCACCGGCACCTTATCCAGACGAAGACTTAACTTCGGAAAAGGTTGTCAAAATTACTCGCGAATTCACCGGCAACGAGAGCGCAGAAATTCGATACGGGGCCGTCGAGTTGAATGGAACAATTTGGAGCGCGGTAACCTCGAATCGTGGTTTTTCTTATGGAGTAGGAGACAAGTGCCGGGTCGTGGGGCGCGATGGAACGACTCTTATCGTGGATACTCTCGATGACGCCTAACAAGGCGCTGCACTGTGCCTCCTGGCTATCTGTCATCTTTCTTGCATTCGCAAGAAAGCCGCCAGATACTGCTCATAAGTTAGCTTAACGTTAGGCAACATGCCCGACTCGATCGCAATTCGCGACGCAGTGCCAAATGAAGCTGCGTATCTATCTGCTCTCGCACTCCGCTCCAAGGCGCATTGGGGATACTCGCGAGAGTTCATTCGGGAATGTGAGAACGAACTTACATATCAGCCAAGTCAAATAGAAGACGACAACGCTCACTTCGTAGTAGCACAAAGAGGTTCGGAAATTGTAGGCTTTTACGCTCTTGAGGTGGTATCGGCGAGACAGTTCGAACTCGTCGCGTTGTTTGTGGAACCGGAACATATTGGTGACGGCGTTGGTCGGGACCTAATGAAACATGCACTCGACAATGCAGCAGCGCGATCGGGGCAGTCCATTTTGATACAAGGCGATCCAAATGCGGAGAGGTTCTATTTAGCCGCAGGTGCAACGCAAATTGGTACTCGTGAGTCGGGCAGCGTTTCCGGCAGATTCCTACCCTTGTTTGAGGTTCTGATCCGCACGCCAGACGAAGATGTTGTCTAACGAGGCGCTGCACCGTGCCTCCTGGCTATCTGTCACCTTTCTTGCATTCGCAAGAAAGCCGCCAGATACTGGTCTCATTTAGCCTAACGTTAGCAGGCAGATGGAACCCGAGGCGCAATCCAAGAATTGGGTCACTATCCAGCACTTCTATCATCCGACGGAAGCGCATATTGCCGCAGGCCGTCTTGAATCTGAGGGGGTTCCTGTATTCCTCCTGGGCATAAACCACGCAACAGCAAACTGGCTGATGACAACGGCTCTTGGTGGAATACAACTTCAAGTACCTAGCAGTTTTGAAGGCGAGGCTAGGCAGATCCTAGCGAACTCTGTCTCTTCCGAGTGTGCCGAGGCAAAGGTGTGCCCCAATTGTGGAAGCTCGAATACGTCGCCGCAAAGCGGAAGTTGGCGAATCGCGTTCTTGGCTGTTCATTTGTTCTCTATCCCGCTGCCGTGGAGGAAGGATCGTCGGTCCTGTTCCGACTGTCACAGCGAATGGTCAACCAGAGCTGCCAGCTAACAAGGCACTGCACTGCGCCTCCTGGCTATCCGTCACCTTTCTTGCATTCGCAATAAAGCCGCCAGATACTGGTCTCATTTAGCTTAACGTTAGGCAGCACCTTTCGTGAATCGCAGAAGATTCCTGACCGCCACCGCAACGTTGGTCGGCGCGGCTGGCCTAGGTACTCTCTATTGGCCGAATCGGTGGAATTACATCGTAGTTCACCACAGCGCCGGCCAGTTCGGAACAATCGAGTTCTTGCAGCAGGTCCATAGAGAAAGGCAGCCTGGAGACCCGATAGATGCAATTCCCTATCACTACGTAATCGGGAACGGCAACGGTCTTGGCTTAGGCGAGATAGCGAGTGACTGGCGAGGTGAATACGACGTTTGGGGCGCCCATTTATCCGGCCGTAACACAACGCGTAATTTTCTAGGTCTAGGTATTTGCCTGGTCGGAAACTTTGAAGAATCCACTGTTCCTCAAGAGCAGCTCGAAGCGTTGGTCACGCTGACCAAACAGTTGATGGGACGTTACAATATTTCGTCTGCCAATGTTCACGGACATGGCTTGATTGAGGGCGAGTCCACGAAATGCCCTGGCAGTAACTTCCCGTTCGCAGAGTTCAGAACCGCTATCAGTGAAGGTGCGGCCTAACAAGGCGCTGCACTGTGTCTCCTGGCTATCTGTCACCTTTCTTGCATTCGCAAGAACGCCGCCAGATACTGGTAGCATCTAGCTTAACGTTAGGCCGCACTCGAGGAGTCGCAAATGTCCAAGAACTACGAAGGCGGATGCCACTGCGGGGCTGTCCGATATTCCGGTACAAAGGCCCCAGAGCTGACATTTTATTGTCACTGCAGCGATTGCCAGCGGACGTCGGGAAGCCCATATTCTATGGAGCTGATGGTTGAGCGAAATTCGGTTCAGTTTAAAGGAGCATTAAGCTCTTATGTTGTCGTAGGAGACTCAGGTAGTCCTGTGACTCGATTTTTCTGTCCAGAATGCAGCTCGGGCATTTATCTTGACTGCGATGCTGACCCTGATTATCTGTTCGTGAAAGTTGGAAGCCTCGACGACGCAAGTTGGGTTTCACCTCAAATGCATATTTTTACTTCCGCCAAACAGCCGTGGGTCCAAATTGCCGACGGACTCCCACAGTACGAGAAGATGCCGGATGAGTAATCAGTATGCAGCCCAATTAACGTTAGGCAGCAGTAGTACGTGCAGCTCAGGACATTTCTAAACGATCTTTCCGCGTGGTCTGAATCACGCTCGGATGTGCTGGGATTGGCTCTTGTTGGCTCACATGCTCGAGGTGCTGCGCGCCCGTGCTCCGACGTCGATGTGATTGTGCTCTGCGAGGACCCACTGAAATTGGCAGACAGTGATGGTTGGATCGCAAGGTTTGGCGACCCTCTCAAGAAAATGACAGAAACATACGGAGTTGTTCGCGTTGTCCGAGTCTTCTATGGAGGTGGGCTGGAGGTTGAGTTCGGCTTGAGCCCAGTCGATTGGGCCGACGTTCCACTCGATGCAGGAACGCGAAGGGTAATCTCAGAGGGTATGCGTATCCTATACGATCCTAAAGGTCTCCTAAGAAGCGCGGAGATTGCAGCTGCAGCCTAGCAAGGCGTTGCACTGCGTCTCCTGGCTATCTGTTACCTTTCTTGCATTCGCAAGAACGCCGCCAGACACTGGTGGCGAGTTTGCTTAGCGTTAAGTGTCACTGGAGCGCGCCCGCGAAGTAGCACCCTCGTTACATTCGACAACTTTTCCACCAGGAGCAACACCAGCATGAAAATGGCAATTTGGCAACTGGGAACCGTTCTGCTTTTAGCGTCATGTTCTGGTCCAGTAGATTTGGATGCTGCAGCGACATTGCCGGGGTCGTGGTTATGCGACGACGGAATCATCATTACCTTTAATGCCAATGGTAAGTACGAGTGGCGTATACCATCGGATGGCGAAGTGACGCTCTACGTCGAGGGAAATGAATACATCAGGATGAACGACGATGGGGGCTATTCGATTCTGGATGAATGGACGCTCAACGGAGATTTCCTGGAAATGAACATGCTGGGCGAAACGGATCGATACATCTTGGATTTTATTTCCGAGTCCAAATTCCGAATAGTCGGACCGGATACATTTTCGTGTCAACTGCAGTAGATTGACACCTAACAAGGTGCTGCACTCGGCCGTCCGGTTGACGCCACGGCACTTGCAGCGACAATGACCGCGCCAGATACTGGTCGTATTCAGCGAAACGCCAGTCGTCAATTGAAAGATGACCACGCCTAGAGATTACCTGGCCAACTGGCTCCGCTGGCGCCGAGGGCGCCAAGAGTCCGGTTACGAGAAGATGCTCATTCTCGTAAATCCATTCTTTTTGCCATTTGATTTCTATCTTCTCCGCTTTCGAAAAGGGTCAGAGATTCCTCCGCACACTGATCCGGTGTCGGAGAAAAGGCACTACCGGCTAAATCTGATCCTGAAGCAGGCTCGAGAGGGTGGTCACTTTTCCTGTTCCAACCCGATCTACGAGAGTCGCAGAATCAAGTTATTCAGACCCGATCGCAATGAGCACAGCGTCTCCAGAATCAACGAGGGCACCCGTTACGTCCTGAGCATCGGTTGGGTGTTAGGTGACGGCTAACAAGGCGCCGCGCTGTGCCGCCGGCCTATCAATCACGGTCCTTGCATCCGTACCGGCCGCGCCAGATACTGGTCGCAGGTTTGCTCAACGTCAGCTCGCGCGTGACTCTGTGAGAATATGATGGTTAGCCGCAACTATATTTTTGTTTTGCTAATCGCGATCGGATGTATGTTCCCGACCGCTCTGTGGGGTGACGCGAACGATGACGCCGAAGCCATACGCGATACGTATCTCGAGTGGGTCGCTTCAACTAATGCCAGGGACATAGATCGCTGGGCAACGTTTGTGGCGCCGGGCGCCGTGTTCCTGCCTCCCGGCACAGCCCCTCTTGAGTCCAAGGAGTCTATCACCGCTTTTTACGCGGAACTCTTTGACGACCAAAATTTCTCGCTGGCCTGTTCGCAACGGCATGTCGAAATTGCTGATTCCGGAGAATTGGCATGGTCTCGTGGCATATGCGCAGCTACTTTTTCACTACCGGACGGAACCGTTGGCCAAGGTTCAAGCAAATGGGTCAAGGTCTGGGTCCTCTCGGAGGACGGGCAGTGGAAATGTCGCCTCAACACCTGGAACAGCGACTAACTTTCGCAAGCGCGGCCCAACGAGGCACAGCACTTGCCACAGGCGGAATGATGAAGACCTCAGTTCTAGTCGCCGGTACGATAATCCTGCTATTCGGCGAGACCGTGCCGGTATCAGCAGGTCTGGAGACGGATGCTGCTTCTTACCTTGATATCTGCCCGGTGACACGTGCGAATGGCCTGGGTCCTCCGGGAGAAAAGCGCAGCCCGAAACATCATGGCAATGGAAAAATATGGACCGTACTCTGGCCCGACGGGCTAATTGAATTTGGCGAAGGACGACCGGGCAGTATCGGTGACGATGGCGTGCTCGCAATGAAGTTTCCCTGGTGGCGAGGAGAAGGTGTCCGAGGTCGGCTTCGTATTTCGGGCAGACGCCTCGACGGTGAAGCACCACCGGCGTTCGGAGAGGTTCCAGACGGCTATGGAGATAGTGGGTTTCAGGCCTCAAGCGTACTATTCCCTACCGAAGGCTGTTGGGAGATAACCGGGTCGGTCGGTGATATCGAGCTGACCTTCGTACAATATGTCCGCTGGGTCCGATGAGTCCGACAATCCGAAGCCGAACAGCGTGTTGCGACGTGTCTCCCGGCAATCTGTCACCATTCTCGTATTCGCAGGAAGGCCACCAGATCATGGTCGGAGGTTAGCTCGATGTCAGGTCGCATCAAGAACCTCGTATTCTACTTGGGACTAGGCATGCTGTTCACTCACGAGATGGACGCGATACCTAATCACGAGTGGCGTGTGCTTCCGCTACTTAGGTCGTTGCCTGATGCCACCGGAGAATTCGCCTTTCTTATCGCACATGTTCCAATTTTCGCCGTGGTTATCGCGTTGGTTGCGAGTCTCAATATGAAGACTCGCGTCAGGGCTCAGAAGATTGCCAGCGGCTTCCTAATCATCCATGCCGTCTTGCATTTTGTGTTCTCTGGTCACGGCGACTACGAGTTCTCTTCGATTACCTCAATATTGTTGATCTACGGCGCAGCGCTTTGCGGTGTTGCGTTTTTCGCGGCACTCGTATTTGAACGCCAACCCGATGTGGACTAACAATGCGCTGCACGTTGCAGGAAGCGTAAGGATGTCCCGGCTCCTAATCATCGTTCTATCAATGCTACTTTGGTTCGCAAACACTGAGGCACGCGAGCCCAGCGTCTGCTACGGATCGACGGCAAACGGTCGCCTGGAGAATGGCTGGAGACTTCCGTCTGGCGGCGCCAACTTTCAGTCTTACTCAACGATGGGCGGAATTCTCGGCCGAACATATGTTCATAGCTGGGTACATTCCGTTGTCTTGGAGGCATATTCAGAGCTTCAGAACACTCAGCCCGACACCATTTTCGTCTACGGCGAAACGGGTAAGAAGAAGGGTGGAGAGTTTGAGCCACACAAGACCCACAGAAACGGTTTATCCGTCGACTTCATGGTTCCCGTCCGAAATGATGACGGAGATTCTGTTCCGCTGCCTACCAGTGTTCTGAACAAATGGGGCTATGACCTGGAATTTGACAGCGAGGGTCGATTAGATGATCTCAGAATCGACTTCGACGCCCTGGCTGAGCACATCTATCAACTGCACCGTAAAGCGAAAGAAAATGGCGGCGATATCTGGCGGGTCATATTGGCGCCGGAACTGCAGCCGCACCTTCACCATTCGCCCCGGTGGCCATATCTGGAGACTAACGTTCAGTTTTCTACCGGGCGCTCCTGGGTTCGGCATGATGAGCACTATCATGTTGACTTCGTAGCGAGCTGTGAGCCAGAAACCTAGGCTGGCGCGGCATCGTGTCTTCTGGCTGGCTGTCACTGTGCTTTCTTTCACAACGCCAGCGCTAGATACTGGTCGCAGGTTCGCTTATCGCCAGGTGGCATGATGGAATCGACGTCTGTCTTTCTGCTCGCAGCGGATGCGCTTCTGTTAACGCATGCTCTTTTTGTCGCGTTCGTCATTTTTGGTTTGCTGCTTGTTTTTGCCGGCAAGCTGCTTGCATGGCGCTGGGTTCGCAACCCGTGGTTCCGCCTGGCACACCTCCTGGCGATTGGTGTGGTGGCGGTCCAGTCATGGCTGGGAATAATCTGTCCCCTCACGACCTGGGAGATGGCGCTCCGCGAGAAGGTGGGAGACGCTGTTTACGGTGGCACCTTCATTTCGCATTGGCTCGACAAACTTCTGTATTACAGCGCGCCGGCCTGGGTATTCGTTCTTTGCTATACCGTCTTCGGCCTGCTGGTCCTGGCGGCCTGGTTCTGGGTTCGCCCAAACCCGTTTAGCCGCAAGTGATAGGATCAGTATTGATATGGGTCTCGGGCGTGTTCAATGACTAAAGCCATTCGATTCAATCCGGCGACACACACGGTGGGGCTGACGCGCGGCTTTGCGGCGTCAACAATGCCCGAACAGCCGGACCCGCCGGTTCCCTTTTCCGGCATTACGTTTGGCGTCGCGACCATGTCGGAAAACTCGCCGCATGGTGGCGAGGTACATCCGGACGGTGATGAGGTTCTCTATCTCATATCCGGCCTCGTCAATGTCGTGTTCCTCGATAGCGACGAGGAGGATATTGAAGTCCGGCCGGGTGATGGGCTGGTTGTTCCCAAGGGTGTCTGGCATCGGGTCGACATCATCGAGCCCAGCCAGATCGTCTATCTAACGCCCGGTCCCAACAATCAATTCAGACCATTGCCAGAACAAACGGACGTGTCACCATGAGAATCGCCGTTACCATAGTTGCCGTTCTGATCGGCCTTCTCAGTCTCGCTGCCGGGGGTGCGAAGATCGCGCTGGTTCCGGAAGAGGTCGTCTTCCTCAGCCAGTTTGGCTTCGTCAAGGGTCATACCGTGTCCTTCGGCGTAGTACAAGTCGTCGGCGGACTACTCATGCTAATTCCCAAGACGCGTTTTTTCGGCGCGCTTATTGCGGGGGCCGGGTTTGCGCTTTCGGTTGCTCTGCTGCTCGCCGCAGGCAATATGGCTTTCGCCGGTGTTTCCCTGGTACCCGTACTGCTCGCCGGGTTCGTCGCATACCAGGGCTGGGCGGCCCGGCAGCCGAGTGCTGCAGGTGGCGAGGAGGCCTGAGTGAGCGATACGTCAAACCTTCCGGCGGAGGTCGTTAACGCGATTCTCGCGGGCCGGAAAATCGAGGCCATCAAGCTGCTGCGCGAAGCGAGGGGCATTGGCCTCAAGGAGGCGAAGCACGCGGTGGATGCATACATTCGAGAGAACCCTTCCGCTCAACAACGCCGACCGAGTGGCGGAGGCCTGGTTATCATCGTGGTTGTAGCGATACTCGGCTACGCGATATACAAAACTCTCGGGTAAACAGGTTTCTATTCCACCAGGGGAACTGGATCAAATGACACGATTTTCACTTATCCTGAGCCTGGCCGCCGTAGCGTCGCTTGCGGCCTGCGAAAACGAGTCTCAGGAACCGTCTGCCGCGGCGAAAGCACTTGACGATCTTCAGGCAAAGTACGATGAATTGGTCAAAGACAAGGTCGATGTTCCGGTCGACTGGGCGGCAGAGGACCTGGAAAACATCGGTGACTGGGAGTATCGCGTAGAGAATATCCCCTATTCGTCACCTGAGGATTTCGCAGCGCAGCTCAACGTGCTTGGCAACGAACGCTGGGAAGTGATCTGGCTCGAGAGAACGCCAGACGGTTTTCTTGCGATCCTCAAGAAGCCCTCGATAAGCTACCTGAGCAAGGTACCGCTCTCCGAGATCGGCAAGTACGTCATCGGCATCTCGGACGGCCAGCAATAGACTGGCGGATGTGAGTGCAATCAGGACAGCGTTCGCCGGCGCCAGCGTGGTCACCCAGTTAGTCGGGTTGATCAGCGTCGGCTTCCTGGTTTTCGACCTTGCTACGCTGCCGGAATCACTGATGGCGCAAGCCGCGGACGACACCGCGTTTGTTAATCCGTACATTCATGAAACCGTTGCGTCCTACGGAGCCTGGTTCGGCGCCGGTATGGTCGCGGCGATGGTCGCCTGGCTGCTGATCCTGAAGGGCGCCTACAGGGCCACGTGGTTTCTCCGGGTTTCCCGGGTCCTGGCCTGGTCGTGGTTACCACTAATTCCTGTTGGCACGATTGTCGGATTGCTCGTGTTGCGTGCGCGTACGGGCGCTATCGCGGAGGGGAAGCATGAAAACGATTGAATCGCTCATGGCACGTGCCCGGCACTGGCAGCTTCTCATTCTGATGCTTGCCCCAATGCTTGCAGCGGGCAGGATTCAAGCAGACCTGATGGGCCCCGGGCAAAACTTCGGACAGCTAAGCGATGCAATTTCCAGGATTATGCTGGTCTCTCTTCCGGGCTGGGTGCTGATGTACGTCTGGATCTGGGTTTTGGCCAGAGTCTGTAACGCGAGCTTGCCACCGGCATTGCGCAGAAAGGAGCGGTTTCTCAACATCGGTATGCCGTTCGCGATCGCATACGTGATCGTGGCCGCCTGGGCTTTCCCAAAAGTCCTGATGACTGCGGAAGGATCGTACTTGATGGCTCCCCTTATCATCGCCCATTTGACGGCCACGGTGTTGCTCTTCTACTCGGCGATATTCGCGGCAAGAAGTGTTGCGTCGCTAGGGCATGATCGCATGGCCGGTTTTGGCCGAAGCTTCCTGTTCTTCCTCGGAATACTCTACTTCTTTGTCGGGATCTGGTTTATTCAGCCGCGGCTCAATGCGGCGTTCGAGGAATCGCAACCGTAAAGCGCACGCCACCCATGACGTTGTCCGCGCTGATGTTGCCACCGTGGCCTTCTGCGATAAGGCGCGCGACGTAGAGGCCCAGGCCCAGGTGACGCGAATCCTTGCCGGCGCGCATCGAGACCATCGAGTCGAACATCTGTGAACGCATGCGCTCCGGTAACTCCGGCCCCGGATTCGTCACGCCGATAAGCAACGCATCGTCCCGCCCGTCCAGCGCCAGGCGGATCGTGTCACCGTCCGCACTGAAATCGACGGCATTGTCGACGAGCTTGTCGAGCATCTGGATCAGCAACTCCGGAGATCCCGTCATCCGTGCCTCATCGACGTTGTTCGTAAACTCGAACTCCCGCCCCGTGTACGCGTCGCGGTAGGCGTTGGTCGTCGAATCGAGCACGGCGGCCAGGTCGAACTTCTCGGGCTCCGCGTGCGCCATGAGCTCCTCGACGCGGCTTGCTTCACTCATCGCGCTCAGAATACGCCGCAAACGATCTGCACCCTCGCGGGCTCTTTCCGTGTAACCGAGCGACGCTTCATTGAGCGGTTCGTGTTCGAGGTTCTCGAGCGAGGACGTAACGATCGCGAGCGGCGTGCGCAGTTCGTGAGACAGCTTCGACGCTAGCGATCGCAGGTACTCGTTGTACTCGCCGAGCTGTTGCAGCACCCACGAGAAACTGCGGGACAGGTCACCGATTTCATCATCGGCCAGCGCGCTCGGCAGCGCCGACGAGAGCTTCTCGTTTTCCAGCGCATCCTCGGCCGCGATCGACAGTGCCCGGATGCGGCGCGACAGCCAGGTCGCGTAGCCGAGCAGGGCGCCGCCGACCACGAGTGCTGTGATCAGCGTGACGTTGATCAATCGCGCGAGGCCCGCGCTTCTCTGGCTCAGAATCGCATCGGTGCCGCGCTGCAGCACCACCGCACCGATCACTTCGTTGCCGGCACTGATCGGTGCGGCAACAGCGACAATCGCGGTGCCCGTATCCGTGTTCCGGAACCAGCTGCCCGTGCCCGACTCACGCCCTTCCAGTGCCGCGGTTACGTACGGCTGCTGCTCTCGGCCCAGCGGGTCGGGTTCGGCGAACGCCACCTCCTTGCCGCTTTCCACCAGCAGGTCGTAAATCTTGCGCACGAGCTTCGAACCCCCGGGGTCACTGCTCCCCGACCCCAGCGCGCCTGCCTCGCCGATGCGCCAGCCGTCTTCATTTGTCAGGATCAGCCGCGTATCACTCTGCAGACGAAGGTCCCCAATAATTCGGCCGAGTTCGGGGTTCTTGCTCATCGTCGGGCCGGGCGAGTTCCCCGAAAATGAGCGGCTGCGGACGCCGGGTGCAAGGACATCGGCAGTGTTCTGGATGCTCAAGCCGAGGTGCGTGCCCAGCTGTCCCGATGGAATGCGCGCCTCGATACGATAGCCACCCGGGATGTCCTGCCAGTAGGCCGCGATCGAGGGTTCCGGCATGAAGCCGTTGGCCGAATGCTTGTAACTGATGATCCGGCCGGGCGCTTCGGCCGCAAACGAGAACGCCTCGCGCAGGTACGGCGGACTGCTGCTAACGAGGGTGACGCGATCCGCGAAGCGTGATGCGCCATCGACGACGATCGACTCCGGCGTCGCATAGATGATGTTGCGGTCGGTTATCTCGACGTAGAGGTAAGTCGCTTGCTCGTACGAGGCGATGGCAAAACGGATAGGCCCGTCTGCGCCGCGAATCGTGCGCAGGGAATCGGCGGGCAAGGTCCAGTCGTCGAAGTAGCCATCAATCCGGGGCGGGGAATCAAGCCGGTGCAGGTACAGCTGGTCGCCAGTGCCGAATCGCTTATCGCGTCGCGGGAACTCCTCGCGATATTGCTGCATGGAGCCGGCTATCGCGCGCGCCACGTCGTCCAGCATCTGCTCCTGCCCCTCGCGCAGCGCGATCTCGGTTTCGCGGATGAACTCGCAGCCGGCCCACGGCAGCATCAGCGTTAGAAGACTGACGAGCAGGAGCTGGCGGCGGAGATTCATCTAGATCGCAGTTCAGCTATTCACTGATCCAGCGGTAGCCCATTCCGTATACGGTTTCGATCGAGTCGAAGGTGTCGTCGATGGCCTGGAACTTGCGGCGAATGCGCTTCACATGGGAGGTGATCGTGTTGTCGTCGAGAACCGCCTGCGCCGCGTCCATGAGCTGCTGGCGATTCTTGACGTGACCGGGATAGCGCGCCAGCGCATGCACCAGCCAGAACTCGGTCAGCGTCAAACCGACCGGCTGTTCCTGCCAGTGAATCGTCATGCGCTCCGTGTCGATGCTGAGATCTCCGCGGGTGATGCGGCTCTCGTTGCCCTGGGGCTTTTGCATCGCGTCCATGCGGCGAAACAAGGCGGCCACGCGAGCCATCAGGTGCGGCAGGCTGATGTCCTTGGTCAGGTAGTCATCGGCACCGAGGCGCAGCCCCGAGACCGCGTCGAACTCGCTGTCCCGCGCCGTCAAAAAAATGATCGGGAGATCAGCCGCGCGCGTGCGCAGCTCGCGACATAACTCGAAGCCGCCCTCGACGTCGTCCTTGAGGTTGACGTCGATCACGACGAGATCGGGCAAGCGGCTCTCGAACGCATCGAGGGCCGGCTGGCGGGCCTCGTAGCCGTCCACGACGTAGCCCTCGCGGCTGAACGCCGCGGCATAGTTTTCCCGGATTGCTGCCTCGTCTTCGACGATGGCGATTCGCTTGGCCACTCGGCTCTCCTGCTTGGACCGTCACAATTTGCCACATTCCGCCTGTGTATTGCCATGACACAGGCCCAGGACCGGCCCTTTGCGGCGCTTGAATAGTGAGGACGCCAAAGGGAGGCCACCATGCAATCCATCAAATCCGATCTTCGTTCCTGGTTCTGGGTATTCGTCCTGGTGCTCGTGCTGCAGGCTTTTCCAGCGCCTGTCAGCGGTAACGAGCTCACGCCCGGAGAGGCCCAGTCCGGCAGCCTGCTGTGGCGCATGCAACAGGGCTACACGACCGCCACGACGCTCAACACTGACGTGCGCATCGACATCAGCGGACTCGTCGCGCGCGTCAAAGTCCGGCAGGAGTTTCGCAACGAGGGCGGCGAGTGGGTCGAGGGTATCTACGTTTTTCCGCTGCCCGACAAGGCGGCAGTGGATCGCATGCGCCTGCACATCGGCGACCGCTTTATCGAGGGAGAGATACGTGAGAAAGAGCAGGCCAAAAAGGAATACGAGCAGGCCAAACAGGCCGGCAAGAAAGCCAGCCTCGTGCAGCAGCAGCGCGCCAACCTGTTTACAACATCGGTGGCAAACGTCGCGCCGGGCGAACTGGTGGTTGTCGAGATCGAGTACCTGGAAGACCTTCGCTACGAAGATGGCCGCTTCAGTATCCGCTTCCCGATGACATTGACGCCTCGTTACATTCCGGGGCAGGTGCTGCCGGACCGGCAAGGCAACGGCTGGTCCGCCGATACCGACCAGGTGCCGGACGCCTCGCTGATTACGCCGCCGCAGGTGACTCGTTCGCAGAACCACAAAATTTCGCTGACGGCCGACGTCAATGCCGGCATGCCACTCGAGATCATTGCGAGTCGCTACCACCCGGTCAACGTGACCGAGCAAAACGGGCACTACGTGGTTGAGCTGTCCGACCAGCAAACGATCATGGATCATGATTTCGAACTCGTATGGCGACCGATCCCGTCGGCCAAACCCCGTGCGATGGCGTTCAGCGAGACCGTCGACGGCAAGCCCTATCACCTGCTCATGGTGATGCCGCCGGACCAGGACGATGTGCCGGCCGCGCAGATGCCCCGCGAAACCATCTTCATCGTGGACACCTCCGGATCCATGCACGGCGTGTCGATGTCGCAGGCAAAACGCGCGGTGAATCTTGCGATCAAGGCGCTTAAGCCGGGTGACCTGTTCAACGTGATTGAATTCGACTCCTACACCAGTGCGTTGTTTCCGCACAGCAGACTGGCCAGCGCCGCTAACGTCGGCAGCGCCCTCGCGTTTGTGGAGCGGCTGCGGGCCGAAGGCGGTACCGAAATGCGTCCCGCACTCAAGCTGGCGATGAGCACTCCCCCACAGGAAACGCACCTGCGCCAGATCGTGTTCATCACGGACGGCAGCGTGGGCTACGAGGAGGAGATGTTCTCGATAATCGAGCAGCAGCTCGGCGCGGCACGACTGTTCACGGTGGGTATCGGCTCGGCGCCCAACAGCCTTTTCATGCGCAAGGCCGCCGAGGCCGGACGTGGCTCGTATACGTTTATCAGCGCGCTGCACGAAGTGCGCGAAAAAATGGACGCACTATTTAAAAAGCTCGAACATCCGCAGGTCACGGACATCGAGGTGCATTGGCCCAGCGGCGTGATCGTGGACAGCTACCCGGCCACGGTGCCCGATCTGTATCTCGGCGAACCGGTATCGATCAAGGCGCAGGCGTCGAACGGCTTCCGCCCCGGCGAAGTCGTGCGCATTACCGGCAACTCGGTGACGGGCAGCTGGGCGGCCGACCTCGACATCGATTCCTCGACGGCGAGCGAGGGCGTGGGTGCACTGTGGGCGCGAGCACGCATTGGTGCCCTGGCCGACCAGGAACGTCGTGGCGGGAATGCGGAGGAGCTTCGCACAGGCATTCTGCAGACGGCGCTGACGCATCATCTCGTCAGCAAGTACACGAGCCTGATCGCCGTCGACAAGACCCCTGTGCGTCCGGTCGGCGATCCTCTGTCGAGCGAGCAGGTGCCCAATCTCATGCCCTACGGCCAGAGCATGAATGCCGTCTTCGGTTTCCCGGCAACGGCGACGAGCGCGCCGGCCATGCGCATTATGGGTGCGGCCTGGATGCTGGCTGCGTTCCTGTTCCTCGTCATGATACGTACCAGCAGGCGGCGCCCCCGTGGCCGGCATCTTTAAGCCCGGGAGGCTGGTCGTGTCGGCACTGCTTTGTCTCGGCTTCTGGCAGTTCGGCCAGGGCGCGTACATCCCGGCCAAGGCCTGGCTCGCACAGGAGCTGATGCAGCGTGCCTGGATCAGAACGGGCGCCGGCGAGGAGCGTGCGGTGCCGTGGCCCTGGGCCGATACCTGGCCCGTGGCGCGACTGACGTCGAAGGCGCGCGATGTCGACCTGATCGTTCTTGCCGGCGGTTCCGGCCGAACGCTTGCGTTCGGTCCCGGGCATCTTGGGGCCAGCGCCATGCCGGGCGAGGTCGGCAACGCCATCATCGGTGGGCATCGCGACACCCATTTTCAGTTTCTCAAAAACGTCGAGGTGGGTGAATTACTCGGCATAGAGACGGCACGCGGTCAGCGACATCTCTACAAAGTGGTCGGCGTCGATATCGTGGACTCCCGCAAGGGCGCCCTCGTGCTCGACACTAACGCGGCCATGCTGACGCTAGTGACGTGCTACCCCTTCGACGCGCTCGAAGCCGGCGGGCCGCTGCGCTATGTGGTTACCGCGCGGATGATGTTCTAACGGCGTGGATGCGTAACAGGGCGGCAGCCGACATGGCGTCGGTGATCTCCCCGTCGAACACCATGTGCATGGCGTCCTTGAAGGGTAAGCGGCGAACGGTAAGGTCCTCCATTTCGTCGAAGCTCGTTGCGCCTTCGGTCAGGTCGGTGGCAAGGAAAACGTAGCCGACCTCGTCGGTGATCGAGTTACTGGGATGCAGCTTCATCAGCTCCGACCAGTTTACGGCGGTCAGGCCGGTTTCTTCCTGGAGTTCGCGCTGGGCCGCGGCGAGCGGCTCTTCGTCGAGCGGCGCGCCGCCCATCGGCAGTTCCCAGGAGTACTCGGCGAGCGTGTAACGCTCCTGGCCGACGAGCCAGACGTGGTCCGCATCGTCCATCGCCACGATCGCTACGGCGCGATTGCGGAAGTGGACGTGGCCGTACTGGTTGCGGCCGCCGCCCGGATTGATCACGTCGTCTTCAAGCACCGTCATCCAGTCGTTCTCATAGACGACTTTTCGGTCGAGACATTCCCACTTGAGTTTCATGGTCATTACCTGTATTCGTCCCTGCTGATACTAACGCAAAGACCGACTATGAACCCCCAGCCCGCCAGACTGACGCAAGGTCCCGTCGGCCGCCACCTGGTCAACATGACCGTGCCGGTGCTGTTCGGTATCACAACCTTGATGGCGCAGTCGTTTATCGACACGTACTTCCTCGGTATGGTCGGCGACCGTGCGCTGGCGGCGTACAGTTTCGGATTCCCGATCCTCATGATCGTCACCAGCGTGGCGATCGGCCTCGGTGCGGGTACCTCGTCCGTGGTCGCACGGGCACTCGGCGCGGGAGATCATGAGCGGGCGCGGCGGTTGTCGACAGACAGCCTGCTGCTGTCATTCCTGATAACCGCGTTGTTGTCCCTGATCGGCATTCTGACCATCGACCCGCTGTTCCGACTGCTCGGTGCGCCGAATGACATGATCCCGATGATCCGGACGTTCATGACGATTCTGTACTGCGGCGTGCCGTTTCTCGTCATCGGCATGGTCGGGACGAGCAGCATGCGCGCGACCGGGGATACGGTGTTACCCAGCAAGCTCATGGTTGCCGCCGCCATCCTGAACGTTGCGCTGGATCCGATATTTATTTTCGGTCTCGGCCCGATCCCCGCGCTGGGTCTAAACGGTGCGGCTATTGCGGCACTGATCGCTCGCGGCATCATGTTTGCCGGGACGATCTATTTCCTCGCCTTTCGACTGGACATGATCAGCTTCCGGACAGCCGCACCCGGCGACATGCGTCGTTCATGGCGGGACATCCTGCATGTCGGTCTGCCTGCCGCAGGAACGAACGCCATCGTTCCCATCGGCATGGCGCTGATCACGGCGATGATCGCGCGCTTTGGGCCCGAGGCGGTAGCCGGCTTCGGCGTCGCCAGCCGGGTCGAGTCGATGGTGCTGGTCATCTACTACGCCATGTCGTCGATCATCGGCCCGTTTGTCGGCCAGAATCTCGCCGCGGGCAAGGAAGGGCGGATTCAGCATTCGCTGCGGCTGTGTGCGAGCTTCTGCCTCGTCAGCGGCCTCGTCATTGCCGCGCTGCTGGCCTTGTTGTCGGGCGTGGTGCCGGACCTGTTCAGCGACAATCCCGCCGTAACCGACGTGACGCGATTGTTCATGTGGATCGCGCCGATCAGTTACGGCGCCTACGGCATCGTTATGGTCGTGAACGCCGCCTTTAACGGCTTGGGCAACCCGATGCCGGGCGTGGTGATCAGCGTAACCCGGATCCTGGCCCTCTACGTGCCGCTCGCGTTCATCGGCAAAGAGCTGTTCGGTATCGCGGGTATCTTCGGTGCCTACGCCGCGGCCAACATCCTGTCCGGTCTGCTCGGCTATTTCTGGGCCAAGCGGAACGCTCACCGGCTTTGCGAACTGCGCGCAGCGGCGTCCTAGGAAGGCCGGCTGCGAACGTAGCCCAGGTGCATGCCGATACCCCGGCTCGCCAGGAAGACAAGCAGCGCCAGCCAGAGCCCGTGGTTGCCGAGAGGGCGCGTCACGTACCAGACCGGCAGAAACACGAGGAACGTCGAGACCAGCATGATGTTGCGCATTTCGCGCGCGCGCGTCATGCCGACGTAGACGCCGTCGTAAAGAAAACACCAGACTGAAATCAGCGGCAGGACGACGACCCAGGGGAAGTAGACCATCGACGTTTCGCGAACGTCGGGGAGGTCGGTCAGGATGCGCACGATCATGGGACCTGCGAGCAGGTAGAGCAGCGTAAAGCCCGCCGCAAAGATCAACGACCATCGCAGCGTGAGGCTCACGGTACGATGCAGGGCATCGTTGTCTTTTCGTCCAACCGCTCGGCCAACCATGGCCTCGGCGGCATGGGCGATGCCGTCGAGACCGAGCGCGGTCAGGTTCTGGAAATTCATAAGCACGGCGTTGGCCGCGAGGATGGCCGGGCCAAGCCTGGCGCCCTGAGCCGTGACGAACGAGAACGTGAATATCAGCGTCATGGTGCGCACGAACAGGTTGGCATTCACGGAGAAGAACGCCTTGTAGGCTGACAGGTTTGTGAGCCGCGCGACCGGCCAGTGGCCGGCGTGGCTGCGTAATGCGGCGATCGCGAAAGCACCGCCGACAAGCAGGCCCGAATACTCGGCGATGACGGACGCCAGTGCGACGCCGTCGACCTTCATGCCGAGCACCAGCACGAACAGCAGGTCGAGCACGATGTTCGTAATGTTGATGGTCAGGAACATCAGCAGCGGCACCCGCGCGTTCTGCAGGCCCAGGAACCAGCCCAGTAGCGCAAAGTTAGCGAGCGTTCCGGGCGCGCTCCAGACTCGTATGGAAAAGTAGGTGGCTGCATGCGCCTGGGTTTCCGCATCGCCTCCGAGCAGCGTCAGCGCGATCCTGCCGATGGGAGCCTGAAAAAGGAGTATGGCGACGGCAATAACCAGGCTGACGATGAGCGCCTGGCCGAGTGCAACTCGCAGACCGTCGTTGTCGTCTGCGCCGTAGCTCTGCGCCGCGATGCCCGTCGTGCCCATGCGCAGGAAGTTCATGCCGAAGTACAGGAAGGAAAAGATGGTGCTGCCGATCGCGACGGCACCGAGGTAGACCGAACTCTCGAGATGGCCCGTAACGCCCGTATCCACCATGCCGAGTAAGGGCACGGAGATGTTGGAGAGAATCATGGGCGCCGCGATGCGCCACATGTCCCTGTCTGTCGGCGAACGCCTGTCGGTCAAGCGTGCGTCATCCGAACGCGTTAACGCCGGTCAGTTCCTTGCCGATGACCAGTTGGTGAACCGTCTCGGTACCTTCGTAGGTGATGACGCTTTCGAGATTCAGCATGTGACGAATCGGAACGTACTCGGCGCTGATGCCGGCACCGCCGAGGATGTCGCGCGCATCGCGGGCGATGTCGAGCGCCATCCGGCAGTTATTCCATTTCGCGAGTGACACCTGTGAGGGCGTCAGCTCACCCTTGTCCTTGAGGCGGCCGAGACGCAGGGCCAGCAACTGGGCTGTCGTAATCTGTCGCGCCATTTCAGCAAGACGGATCTGCATCGCCTGCGTGTGGGACACGGGCTTGCCGAAAAGCACGCGGTCCTGCGAATACTTCAGTGCCTCATCGAGACAGGCCTGTGCCGCGCCGATAACGCCCCAGGAAATGCCGTAGCGGGCCTGCGTCAGGCAGCTAAGCGGGCCCTTGAGCGATGAGACACCCGGCAATACGTTTTCCTGCGGGACACGCACGTTGTCGAAGAACAGGGCGCCGGTTACGGATGCGCGCAGCGAAAACTTGTTTTCGATTTCCTGTGCGACAAAGCCGGGCATGTCCTTCTCGACGATAAAGCCCTTAACGCCTTCGTCCGTCTGCGCCCAAACGACCGCCGCGTCAGCGATGGTGGCATTGGTGATCCACATCTTGGCGCCGTTGAGGATCCAGTCGTCACCGTCGCGCCTGGCATGCGTCTTCATGTTGCCCGGGTCCGAGCCGCCGTGAGGCTCCGTCAGGCCGAAGCAGCCGATTGCTTCGCCACGGGCCATGGCCGGCAGCCAGCGATCTTTCTGCTCGTCGGACCCATACGCATGAATCGGAAACATGACGAGGCTCGACTGCACCGACACGAAGCTGCGCAGGCCGCTGTCGCCGCGTTCGAGTTCCTGGCAGATCAGTCCGTAGCTGACGCCGTTGAGGCCGGCACAGTCATAGCCGTCGATCGAACTGCCAAAGAGGCCGAGGCCGGCCACTTCGCCGACGAGGTGCATCGGGAATTCATGCTTCTCAAACGCTTCGCGCATGAGAGGAATAACCTTGTCATCGACAAAGCGTCCGACGGAGTCTTTGACCATGACTTCGTCTTCCGAGAGTTCGGATCGGACATCGTAGAGATCGAGCGGATCGAGTGCTTTTGCGCTCACGGCTTTCTTCCTGGGAAATGCGATTTGGGGCGTAGATTCTAGACGAGTTCAGGGCCTGCGGCACTAGTTCTAGAAAGGTACACCGAAGCGCCGGTAGACCACGGATAACAGCCACACCGGGCCGATCATCAGCAGCTGGAAATCCTGCAATATGCCGCGCATGCTGCCGGGACCGCGGCGGCCCAGCCACAGCCCGACGGTGCCGGCGACGAGCAGCCCGACGGAAACGCCCAACTGCGGATACGGCGACTGTGACAGCCACAGCTGCAGTGCAGACAGACCCAGTAAAAAGGGCAGCATGCCGATGGCCAGCGACAGGGAGATGATGAAATAGTAGATGGCCGTGGCCATCAGGAACGCGCTGCCCCAGTTCAGGAGCGGCGAGATTTCGTAAAATTCGGCCGGGACGGGGAGGTACCAGAACAGGCCGACGGTGCCGAGCACGACCATGGGCACGGCAGCCGAGTACACCACGGGATTCGTCAGGTCCGCGTGTCCGAGCTCGTAGCGCTCCAGCCAGTGGTCGATTCCGGTCATGCGTCACAGTTTACGCGGTTTAAGTGACTTCTCAGGACATAAATCCGTCAATTAAGCATGCGTTCAGGTAGGCGGACAGTACAATGCACGCTACGATTCGCAACGAACCATGCAAGCCAGAGGGAGTTTCATGAACAAGCGATCTGGAAAAATTATTCTCGCAGTAACCGCCGCAACCGTGTTTGCGAGCGGTTGCACGACCCTTGACGCGTACACGCGTGAAGAAAAAACCAGCCAGACGACGAAAGGTGCGCTGATCGGCGCCGGTATCGGCGCGGTTGTTGGCCTGATGTCAGGCGACGACGCCGTCGAGCGGCGACAGCATGCGCTGATCGGCGCAGGCCTGGGCGCTCTCGCGGGTGGTGCCGTGGGTGCCTACCAGGACCGCCAGGAGGCTGCACTTCGCGCTGAACTCGAAGGCACGGGCGTCTATGTTCATCGTGACGGTGACAACATTACGCTGAATATGCCGGGCAACGTCACCTTCGCGACGGATAGCTCGGATCTGAGTCCGGCATTCTTTGACGTATTGAATTCGGTGGGCAAGGTCCTGGGCGAATTCGACAAGACGGTCGTTGAAGTGGCTGGCCATACGGACAGCGACGGTTCGGATGCGTACAACCAGAGCCTGTCGGAACGTCGTGCCAACTCGGTGGCATCTTACCTGAAAGGCCAGGGCGTCAACCCGCAGCGTGTCATCTCGGTCGGCATGGGTGAAGCGTACCCGGTAGCCGACAACGGAACGGCAAGCGGTAAACAGGCTAACCGTCGCGTTGAGATCACGATGGTGCCGGTAACGCAAAGCTAAACCGCAGCACAGATCAAGGAAGCGTGGCGGCCAGGGATGGCCCACCACGCTTTTTTTATGCCACTTTAGGCAGTGTCAGAGCCCGATAAGAATCAAAACAAGGGCGTCAGTTTGAACCGAGCGTTCACGAAACGTGATGAAGGCGAGTGGATCGAAGTGACCGGCTTCGTCCGACGCCTGTTGTCGGATGATAACGACGGCTCCAGCCACCAGCGCTTCATCATCGACATCGGTAATCGCCGGACCCTGCTCATCGCCCACAACATCGATCTTGCGAAGCGCGTGCCGCTCGGCATGGGCGACCGGGTGCACGTGAGGGGCATGTACGAGTGGAATGACCTTGGTGGACTCCTGCACTGGACGCATCATGATCCGCAGGGGATCGAGAACGGTGGCTGGGTGCGCTACCGGCGCAAGGAGTACGCATAAAAAAGGCCGCTTGCGCGGCCTTTTCGTTGTGCTCGTGCGGGTCGTCGTCAGACGGCCATCGCGTTACGCAGTTTCTTGATGGCGTTGGCCTCGAGCTGGCGGATGCGCTCGGCCGAGATGCCGTACTCGTCGGCGAGCTCGTGCAGCGTCATCTTGCTCTCGGTCAGCCAGCGCGCCTCGATGATGCGCCGTGCGCGGTCGTCAAGAATGTTCAAGGCCGCGGTCATGCGCGTCGTTGCATCTTCATTGAAATCCGCAGTCTCGACCTGTTTGGCCGGATCCGAGTCCGGAGCAGGCAGGTAGGCAGCCGGCGTGAAGTTGCGGTCGTCGTCAAGATCCGGCGTCGGATCGAAGATAGCGTCCCGCGAGTGCAGGCGCTTTTCCATTTCCGTGACTTCCTTCGCGCTCACACCAAGATCGTCCGCTACCGCTTCCGTTTCCGCTGCCGACAACCAGGCAAGCGTTTTTTTCTTCTTGCGAAGATTGAAGAACAGCTTGCGTTGCGCCTTGGTCGTGGCCACTTTCACAATGCGCCAGTTCTTGAGAACAAACTCGTGAATTTCGGCGCGAATCCAGTGGACGGCGAACGACACGAGTCGTACGTCGTAGGACGGGTCGAAGCGCTTGACGGCTTTCATCAGGCCAACGTTGCCTTCCTGGATAAGATCATTCAGGGGCAGGCCATAGCCCGTGTAACCCTTGGCGATGTGGACGACGAATCGCAGGTGCGCCATAACGAGCTCGCGTGCGGCTTCGAGATCTTCTTCTTCCCGGAAACGCGTGGCCAGCGACTGTTCGTCCTCCTTGGACAGCACAGGAATCGAACCGACGGCCTGGATATAGGCGTCGAGGCTGCCTACCGGACCTGCCAGTGCGAGTTCGTGATTGCTTGTGGCTAAAGCGGTTGTCATCAATTGCCTCCGTTATGGCGTTCAATTTTAGCACTCGGCGAGTTAGAGTGCTAACAAGTCCTGCGAGTTCCCAAAATATGCAGAAATAATGCTTTAGAAATCAGGAGTATAAAGTCTTCTGCCTCCACCATTTGTAACATTATGCAACGTCGGATCGAGGCGTCTGCCAAGCGAAATCGGCAAATGCGTCGTCGAGGGTCGTGCCGGCGATGTGGTTCGTGTAGTTGCTGATGGTCTTCATGGCCACGCCCAGTACAACCTCGAGGATCTGCTGCTGCCCGTAGCCCGCGGCCAGGAAGCTCCCGATATCCGCCTTGGACAGCCACCCTTTCCGGTCCACCATTTTTCTCGTAAATACCCGTAATGCCTCGAGTTTTTCGTCTGCGATCGGCTCGTCATTGCGAATGGACTCAATGACGTCCAGCGGCAGCTTCTGCATGGCCGAGATGGCCGAATGCGCCCCGATGCAGTACTCGCATTCGTTGTAGCGGCTTACTGTGAGCAGGATGACCTGCTGCTGGGTCGCATCGAAGCTGGTTTCGCCCACGAGCTTGCCGAGGGCCAGGTAGCCTTTGGCCGTCGCGGGCGCGTGCGCCATGGTACCGAGCAGGTTGGGGACAAAACCGTAGTTCTTCTGGACCTGCTCGAGGACGTCGCGGCCTTGTGCGTCTGCAGTTTCCAGCGTGTGCGGAGTGAAATCGGTCATAAGAGCGCCTCATTATTGAATGTTTATTCAAATATACGTCAAAAAAATACGGCAATTGCCGTGACGGAGGAGAATACTAGCGATTCTTGAATAATAATTCAAGTATCGCTACACTACCCCCATGCCAAGACATGCCGAATATGACCGAGACCAGGTGGTTGCTGCCGCAACGGCCGTTTTCTGGGAGCGGGGCTACAGCCAGACGTCGGTTGGGGACCTCGTGACCGCAACCGGGCTGCAGCCTGGCAGCCTGTACGCCGCGTTTGGCAACAAAAAGGGGCTGTTTCTCGAGGTCATCGATCAGTACAACCAGACCTTCATCAGCAAAATTCATGCTTTGCGCCGGCAACACGGCGCCGCACTCCCGAAAATCCGTGGATTGCTTCAGCAAATCGCGGATGAGGTCGCGCAGGGCGAGGCCGACCGTGGCTGCCTGACCGTGAATGCACTGCTGGAGATGTCGCAGCACGATGCGGACATTGCCGATCGGCTGCATACTTACAATGCGCGGCTAAGGAAGGCGTTCGCCTGGCTCGTCAAGGATGCCCAGGCCGAGGGCGACGTGCCCAGCGGGCAGAATCCGAACGAACAGGCTGCCTTCGTGATCAACAACATCTGGGGCATGCGGGTCATGTGCAAAAGCCGACCCGATCAGCCGAGCCTCGAGGCGATTGTCACGGGCGTTCTGGTCGCCCTGCAGAGCGAGCCTGCCTAGCGTGGTTCAATGCGCCGCATGTGCCTCGCGGCGGTGAACCACGAGCCAAACAAGCCGAGAAACACACCGACCCCGACGATAGCCAGCGCTTCCTCAAGGCTCATCGCCGCAATCGAAATATTGCTCTGGTAAAGCCCTGCCAGCCTAGCCACCGGGCCGTGCAGCAGGAACAGTCCGTAGTACACGAGCCCCAGCGCCAGCAACCCCCCGAAAAGGCCGTACCAGAACCCGGTCCAGAGAAACGGCCGACGCACAAACGCATTGCTCGCGCCGATCAGCTTGGTGACCTCGATTTCATCGCGGCGATTTTCAATATCCAGACGAATCGTATTGCCAATGATGACGACGATGGCAATGGCAAGCAGCGCTGCGCCAATCGCAATGGCCTGCCTGACGATATCCAGAATCGCATGAAAACGTTGCACCCACTCCGTATCGACCTGGACGAACTCGGCTTCCGGCAGATTGCCGAGTTCTTCCTGCAACAAAATCATTGAGCCACTTGTGTTCCCGGCACCGGGACGAACCACCAGCGTGTGCGGCAGCGGGTTGTTCGGGAGCTGATCAAGTGCCGAACCAAATCCGGAGTGCGCCTTGAAATCCGCCAGGGCTTGCGACGCACTGATAAACGAAACCGAATCCACATCGGCTCGCTGTTCTATAAGTCGAGCCAGCCCCGCAGCCTGGTCTTCCGTGATGTCCTGTTTCAGGAACACAGAAAAATCGAGCGCATTGTCCCAACTGCCGCTGATCGACTGCGCGTTCTTGACGATAAGATTAATTGCCGCTGGCAACGCGAGCGTAACCGCAATCACCAATATGATCATGAAACTCGAAAACGGATGTCGCACGAGCCGCCCAAGCGACGCCACCGAAATACTGAGGTGACGTGCAAACCAGATCGCGAGCGGGCTCGACTTTCGGACCGGAGCGACGGCGTCGGCGTTTCGCGTTATAGCCATTCGTCCGCATCCTCTTCCACCTGGGGTTGCAGCCGGCCTTCTTCGAGCGCGATTCGCCGGCAGCCGAGACGATCGATCAATGATATGTCGTGACTCGCGATCAGCAGCGTGACGCCGACTTCGTTAAAGCGGCGAAAGATGCGCATGACTTCGAGCGAGAGCTCGGGATCCAGGTTGCCGGTTGGCTCATCGGCGATCAGAAGCTTCGGGCGTGACACGATGGCGCGCGCGATACCTACCCGTTGCTGCTCACCGGCAGACAGGGTCTCCGGGCGTTGCTTCTCCTTGTGCAGCAAACCGACCTGGTCGAGCGCGGCGCGCACCTTGCGGCTCGCTTCCCGGTGACCGACGCCCGCGATAACAAGCGGCAGCGCGACGTTGTCGGACACCGGTCGGTCATACAACAACTTGTGGTCCTGGAAGACCATGCCGATCTGCCGCCGATAGGCAGGAATCCTGCGCCGCTTCACGCGACGCGTGTTCATGCCATCGACGATAACCTGCCCATTCGTGGGGCGCTCGATCAGCGCAATCAAACGTAACAACGTGCTTTTGCCGGCACCGGAGTGGCCGGTCACGAAGACCATCTCGCCTTTGTCCACGGCGAGACTCAGGCCGGAGAGAGCTTCCTGCCCCCCGGGGAATCGCTTGGTGACGTTTTCGAGCTGAATCATCAAGTCGTGGCTTCAGCCTTGTTGTCCTGATGTGAGCAACGCATCCGCAAACTCCGATGCAGAAAACGTCTGCATATCCTCCGCGGCCTCACCGATACCGATAAAGCGTACCGGTACACCGATCCGACCGGCGATAGCGAGAAGAATGCCACCCTTCGCGCTGCCATCCAACTTCGTTACCGTGAGCCCGGTAAGCCCGAGCGCCTCGTGAAACTTTTCAGCCTGGACCAGGGCGTTCTGACCCTGGCTGGCATCCAGGACCAGCATGATTTCATGCGGTGCCGTTGCGTCGCGCCTCGCAATGACGCGTTTGACCTTCGCGAGCTCATCCATGAGCCCTGTCTGGCTTTGCAGCCTCCCCGCCGTGTCCGCGAGCAGGATATCGATGTCACGCGCCCGCGCCGCGTCCATCGCATCGAAGATGACGGCCGCCGGGTCGGCACCGGCCTGCTGCGCGATAACGGGGACGCCGTTTCTCTCGCCCCACGCCTGGAGCTGTTCCACCGCCGCGGCACGAAACGTGTCGCCCGCGGCCAGCATGACCGAGTAGCCCTGGTCTTTGAAACGACGTGCGAGCTTGCCGATCGTCGTTGTCTTGCCCGCACCATTCACGCCCACCATAAGAATGACATACGGCCCCTCGGCATTCGGGTTCTCGATGGTGAGCGGCTCTTCGACCGGCTCGAGGATGTCACACACGGCGCTGTGCAGACCGCGCTGCAGTGCCTCAACATCTTTGAGCTCTTTGCGTGCGAGCCGCTTTTGCAGCTCGGCAATGATGCGCTCGGTCGTCTCGACGCCGACATCGGCCATCACGAGAAGGCTCTCGAGCTCCTCGAGGACGCCCTCATCAATCTTGCCCCCGGGCGCGAGATTGGCGAGGTCATAAGTAAGCCAGCTGTCGCCTCGATTTATGCGGGCGCGCAGGCGCTTGATGAAGCCTTCGCGTTTCTCGGGCTTTTCCTTTTTCCCAAACATACGTTTACGATTCAGATACTCAAGGTGGGATGGCCGTGGCCAGAAAAAAACAAAGTGCCAAATCCAAAAGCGGACGGCTGCGTATTGTAGCGGGAAACTGGCGTAGCCGCCTTTTGGATATTGCCGAGGTCGAGGGCCTTCGCCCGACTTCGGAGCGAATTCGCGAAACCCTCTTCAACTGGCTGGCACCCTCTCTTCACGGGTCGCGGTGCCTCGATCTCTATGCCGGAACCGGCGCGCTCGGCCTCGAAGCCCTGTCGCGGGGCGCGGCGGAAGCCGTCTTCGTGGAACGCTCCCCGGTGGCAGCCAGGCAACTGCAAAAAAACATCGACCTGCTCGACGCACGCGGCGCGAGCGTCGTCACGGAGGGCGCACTGGACTACCTGCAGCGGGAGGCGTCAGGGCCGTTCGATTTCGTGTTTCTCGACCCGCCGTTTGCCGACGACTTGCTCGAGGAAACGTGTAGACTGTTGGCAGCCCGAGACCTGCTTGCTGCCGGAGCGCGGGTCTACCTGGAGCAGGATCGGGCCAAGCCCGAGCCACGCTTACCTGGCAACTGGACGATCAAGAAGAACAAAACAGCAGGCAACGTTCGCTACCTGCTTGCGATAGTTGAAGAGGACGACGAGCGATGATTATTTCTGCGATGTATCCAGGCACCTTCGACCCGATAACGCTGGGGCACGAAGACTTCGTGCGGCGAGCATCGAGGCTTTATGAAAAGGTCGTGGTCGCCGTCGCGGCGGATACCGGGACCAAGAAGACGATGTTCTCGTTCGACGAACGAGTCGATCTCGCCCGGCGTTCACTCGCGGATATCGGCAACGTCGAGGTGACGGGCTACAAGGGGCTAACCATCGACTTTGCGGTCGAGAACGACTTAGCCGTCATTGTGCGTGGACTGCGCGCCGTATCCGACTTTGAGTACGAGTTTCAGCTGGCGAGCATGAACCGGGCGCTGACACGGGAAGTCGAAACCGCGTTCCTTACGCCGACCGACAAGTACACGTTCATTTCCTCGACCCTCGTGCGGGAAGTCGCACAGCTCGGCGGCGACGTCACGCAGTTTGTCTCGCCGCTCGTCAAAGATGCGCTGCTGAAGAAGGTCGGTCGCGCCTGATCAGGTCTGGCAGGACATGCAGTAGTAGGTCGAGCGCTGACCCTGGACGAACGCCTTGATGATCGTGTTGCAGCAACGGCAATGCTCGCCTTCCCGGTCGTAGACTTCGAGCTGCTGTTTGAAATAACCCGGCTCGCCGTCGCCACCGTAGAAATCCCGTAGCGTCGTTCCGCCTGCCTTTATGGCTCGGGCAAGTATGTCCCTGATCGCGTCGGCGAGTGCATCGTAGCGATGTCTTGCCGTGCGACCTGCGGCGCGCTTCGGGTTGATACCGGCGAGGAACAGGGATTCGCTCGCGTAAATGTTGCCAACGCCGACGACCACGTGTGCGTTCATGATGAACTGCTTGATGCTGACTTTGCGGCCGCGGGATTTGCGCCACAGGTACTCGCCGTCAAACTCGTCACCTAAAGGTTCCGGCCCGAGCTTCTCGAGCAGCGGGTGCGTGAGAGGGTCTTTGCTGAGGTGGAAGGAACCAAAGCGTCGCGGGTCCCGAAACCGCAGGGTCTTCCCCGAGTCGAGTTCGATGTCGATGTGGTCGTGCACACTGGAGGGCGCGTCGTGGTCGACGATGAAGACGCTGCCGGTCATGCCGAGGTGCAGGATGATGGTGTCGGCATCGGTCCTGATCAGGATGTACTTCGCACGCCTGCCGACGGAATCGACGACCCGGCCCTGGAGTTTTCGCTCCACGCCCCTGGCAACGGGCCAGCGCAGGCGCCGGTCGCGCACCACCACGCGTGTGATCCGGGTACCTGCGATCCACGGCTCGATGCCACGGCGGCTGGTTTCGACTTCGGGTAACTCGGGCATGGCCTATTGTAATCAGGGAGAGCAAGGGCCGGACACAAAAAAACCCGCACGAGGCGGGCCTTTCTGGAACAACGCCGGGCGTTGCTACTTGATCTTGGCTTCCTTGTAGATCACGTGCTTGCGGATCGTCGGATCGTACTTCTTCGTCTCCAACTTCTCGGGGTGCAAACGCTTGTTCTTCGTAGCCGTGTAGTAATGGCCGGTGCCGGCCGTCGATACGAGTTTGATCTTGTCGCGCATCTCAAATCCTCCGCTTAAACGTGCGTGCCGGCAGCGCGCAGGTCGGCGACGACCTTATCGATACCGTGCTTGTCGATGATACGCAGGCCCTTGTGCGAGACGCGCAGGCGAACGTAGCGCTTCTCGGATTCGAGCCAGAATCGCTTGTTCTGCAGGTTGGGCAGAAAGCGACGACGAGTTCTGTTATTTGCGTGGGAAACGTTATTGCCGCTCATCGGGCGCTTCCCAGTCACTTGGCAAACCTTGGACATGACCTTAAGTCTCTGATTCTATTAAAAGTTGCCCGCGACGGGCGGGCAGAGAGCGAGACTTTATACCAGCGGCGGCAATTCAATTCAAGGGCTCATTCAGAGTAAGCCGCGACTGGCCAGCGATGTGGCCCGCCCGTCGCCGATTATAAGGTGATCCAGGAGCCGGATATCGACCAGTTCGAGGGCCGATTTGAGGCGTTTTGTAATGCGCTCGTCGGCCTGGCTGGGCTCGGCGACACCGCTCGGGTGGTTATGGGCCAGGATCACCGCGGCCGCGTTGACGGCCAGGGCCTCCTTAACCACCTCCCTCGGGTACACGCTCGTGCCGTCTATCGTGCCGCGAAACAGCTCGTCGAAGCTCAGCACGCGATGCCGGTTGTCCAGGAACAGGCAGCAGAACAGCTCGTGATCAAGGTGGCGCAACCGGGATTTCAGGTAGCCTTCAGTATCGGCCGGGCTGCGGATTGCCTCACCCACCGGCAACGATTCTGAATAGTAGCGGCGCGCAAGCTCGGGAAGGGCCCGTAGTGTCTCGAGTCGGCTGTGGCCGACGCCGCGACAGCGCAGAATGTCGTTGGTATCGGCCTGCAGCAGCTCTCGCAGGCTGCCAAAGCGAGTTAACAGGCGAGCCGCGACCTGGCCGCTCAGCACGGCCGCGAGCAGTCGCGTGTCGCTCCAGTCCCTGAGCGTTTCATAGTCCATGCGCCGATGCTGTGGCTTCGGGCTATGTGCATACAAGCAGACTATCTATGCCGGATTGGCGGTTTCCCCGTTCTTGAGGTCACTACGTAGTTACTCGAACGGACTCTCCTGCTAGCTTGCCTATCCACCAAGCGAGCAGGTAGCACTCCGTTTGCCGGATTTGTTGCTGACACGAGCAATGTAATGGTTGCGAATCGAATGTCCTTGATGCGCATCGGAGCGCTAGCTGCACTGATGTTACTTATGCTTCCTCAGTCCATCTCTATTGCGCAGACACCGAGATTCGAGGGGGTTCAACTTGTGCGCTTTGTTCTGGAGACTACGAAATTTTCGGAGTTTGATGAATACAAGAAAGGCATCATTGCGGGCACGCTTAGCTATGATGACAAGTACAGGCACCCACATCTCCCGCCAGGGCCTGCCGTAATTGACTGCGCAAGCACGCGCAGAATCGGGGTGACTTTCCTGCTAAAGAGAAAGACGAGAGCCCACCCTGAAACAGCGACAGCGTACATGCATTGGACCCACTCAAACGCCGAGATAGAGAAAGACGTCCAGGACCATAGCCACCGCAAATTCTTTAGAGATGGAGAGGACGGCATTTTGGTCAGTGAGAGCATCGAACTGACTGACGCGATGAGGGTTAACGGGATTATTTCTCTGCGAGTCGTTGTAGGTACGCATGAGGTGCTCTGGAACTCTTTTGCACTGGCCTCATGCCAGCCGGATCAGTAGCGGAACCATAGATTGGGGTAACGCCAGGCGTCGGTACGGGTCCCCGCGTAAACCGGCCACCCGTCCTTCCATCATTGTTTCGGGCATGTGCATACAACAAAAAATTCTTTGCCGAATTACCGGTTTCCCCGCGGACGCGATAAGCTCACGCCTATGAATATCGTATTGGGCATCACTGGCGGCATCGCAGCCTACAAGGCGCCTGACCTGGTGCGGCGCCTCAAGGAGCGCGGCGGCGACGTGCAGATTGTCATGACGGTGTCGGCGGCCGAATTCGTGACGGATACGGCCCTGCAGGCGGTGTCCGGCAGGCCAGTTCGCTCCAACCTGTGGGACAAGGAAGCCGAGCGCGCCATGAGTCATATCGAGCTCGCTCGCTGGGCCGACGTGATCCTGATTGCGCCCGCGACAGCCGAGGTCATGGCGCGCATCGTCAGTGGCGGTGCGCCCGACCTGCTCACGACAATTTGCCTTGCGACCGAGGCGCCGATCGCGGTTGCTCCCGCCATGAACCATATTATGTGGAGCAACCCCGCGACCCAGGCGAACCGCAAGGTGCTCGAGGAGCGCGGCATACATATTCTGGGCCCGGGTGTCGGTTCACAAGCCTGCGGCGAAACCGGTGCGGGTCGGATGCTCGAGCCCGACACGATCGCGGCCGCGGTATTCGACCTGGGCGTGGGCCGAGGCGAAGGTCTTCTGACGGGCAAGAAAGTCGTGGTTACGGCGGGCCCGACAAGGGAGTCGATCGACCCCGTCCGTTACATCACCAATCGCAGCTCGGGGAAGATGGGCTACGCGATGGCGCGGGCGGCAGCGGCGCAGGGCGCGGACGTCATCCTGATCAGCGGCCCGGTCAGTCTTCCGCCGCCGCCGGGCATCGAGGTTCGCAAGGTCGTCACGGCCGCAGAAATGTTCGACGTGACGCATGAGTGTATCGGTGACGCCGACATCTTCGTCGCAGCCGCGGCCGTGGCGGACTATCGCCCGGCAGATTTGAAGAAACAGAAGATCAAAAAGAACGAGGAATCGATGAGCATTGATCTCGTTCGTTGTCCCGACATTCTCGCATCGGTGGCAGCGCTGGACGCCGGGCCGTTCACCGTCGGTTTCGCAGCGGAGACTGAGAAGGTCGATGACTATGCCCGATCGAAGCTGGAGAAGAAGGCGCTCGACATGATCATCGCGAACCGCGTCGGCGACGACTGCGGCTTCGACAGTGATGACAACAGCGTCAACGTTCTCTGGGACGACGGGGAGCAGCGATTTGCGGAGGCGAGCAAGACGGAGCTGGCACACGATCTCGTTGAACTCGTTGCACGACGCTTCTATGCTGCTCGCGGTACCGATACTCAGCCACGACTCACGGTCATAGCGAACACCGACTGAAGGGACACCCATGCGCTCTATTGAACTGAAGATCCTCGATCCACGCGTCGGGGACTCGATCCCCTTGCCCCACTACGCCACCGACGGTTCGGCGGGACTCGACATGCGCGCCTGCATCGACGAAGCGCTGACGGTGGAGCCGGGCGAGACAGTACTGGTCCCGACCGGCCTCGCGATTCACGTCGCGGACCCAGGACTGGCGGCGGTGCTGTTGCCACGGTCCGGGCTGGGCCACAAACACGGGCTCGTGCTCGGCAATCTCACGGGCCTCATTGATTCCGACTACCAGGGGCAGGTGTTCATCTCCTGCTGGAACCGGGGTAGCAACAGTTACGAAATTCAACCGGGCGAGCGCATCGCGCAAATGGTGTTCGTGCCCGTCGAGCAGGTCGAATTCAGCGTCGTCGAAGAGTTCGACGTCAGCGACAGGGGCGCTGGTGGATTCGGACATTCCGGTACAGCCTGACCCAGCATAAGAAAGGTAACTGCATTGAAAGACGAAACATTAGCAATCCACGCGGGGTTCAAGTCGGACCCCACATCCAAAGCCGTCTCAGTCCCGATTTACCAGACCGTGGCCTACGAGTTCGAGAGTGCACAGCACGGCGCGGACCTCTTCAACCTCGAGGTTGAGGGCAACATCTATTCTCGCATTATGAACCCGACGGTCGACGTGCTCGAGAAGCGGTCCGCGGAACTCGAAGGCGGCATCGCCGGTCTTTGTGTCAGCAGCGGAAGTGCGGCGATAAATTACGCGATCCTGAATATCGCTGAGAAGGGCAACAATATTGTGACCGTGCCGCAGCTCTACGGCGGTACGTACACGCTCTTCCGGCACATGTTGCCGAAGCTTGGCATTGAAGTCCGCTTCGCGGCTGACGACTCGGCCGAGGCGATGCAGAAGCTCGTCGATAACAAGACGTCAGCGATTTTCTGCGAGTCGATCGGCAACCCGGCCGGCAACATCGTCGATATCGAGGCTTTGGCGGACATGGGCCACGAGCACGGTGTGCCGTTGATCGTGGACAACACGGTGGCGACGCCTGCGCTTATCAAGCCGATCGAGTGGGGCGCGGACATCGTCGTCAACTCTCTGACCAAGTACATGGCGGGGCACGGCAATTCGCTGGGTGGCGTCATTGTCGACAGTGGTGAGTTTCCCTGGGCCGAACACGCCGAGAAATTTCACATGCTTACAAAGCCCGAGCCTTCCTACCATGGCGTTGTCTATACCGAGGCGCTGGGGGCCGCAGCTTATATTGGCCGTGTGCGCACCGTGCCGCTCAGAAACACCGGGTCGGCGCTCAGCCCGATGAATGCGTTCCAGATTCTGCAAGGCCTGTCGACACTACCTTTGCGGATGGAGCGGCATTGCGATAACGCGCTGGCCGTTGCCGAGTATCTTGAAAAACACGAGCGTGTCGAATGGGTGAGTTACGGTGGACTGTCGTCGTCGCCGTACTACGACCTTGCACAGAAATACACGGCCGGAAAACCCTCGGCCTTGCTGACGTTTGGCATCAAGGGCGGGTTCGACGCGGGCGTGAAATTCTACGACGCCCTCGACATGTTCCTGCGCCTTGTGAATATCGGCGACGTGAAATCACTGGCAGCGCACCCGGCTTCAACGACGCACCGTCAGCTGACGGAAACGGAACTGGACGCGGCGGGCGTAACGCCGGACATGATTCGCCTCTGCATCGGCATCGAACATATCGATGACATCCTTGCCGATCTCGACCAGGCTTTGGCCGCATCGGCCGCTGGCTAGGCCGGCTTACTCGAGTACGGTTCCGCCTTCGACAAGGAACGGAATATTGGCGTGGGCCACGCGTCCCCGGGCGTCGGTGGCATACGCGAACAGCCGGTATTTTCCGGGCGCCGGTGACTTCAACATGGTTTTGGCAGCGCCTGGATCCGAGAGGAAGCCTTTGAGCGTTGTCAGGGGCTCTTCGTAGTCACCGCCGCCGGAGGTGGCCGTACTCTCGGGCTTGAGTTCCCAGCGATAGCTTACGGCGTCGTCGTCCGGGTCGAGCACGTCGATGAACGCCTCGTAAGTCTCATCGGCCGCGAGCCTGACGTTGTCCCAGGCGCTTTTGCCGTCCAGTAGCATGGCAGCGACGCGCGGCGTGCGGTTTTCCGGCCATTCGCCGGTCCACGAATACTGCATCACATCGACGACTTCCGTCAGGTTCCCGTCTTCGGTCAGCATGCCGAACCAGGTCGGCGTGCGTTCCTGCTTTTGCCCCCAGTAAAAGGCATAGGAGCCGAGCAGCTGCCCGTCCAGCGGTGCCAGTATGTCGCGGTAGGCGGTCAGGAACGTGTTGGCCTTCTCGGAGCTGTGCAGCTCGACCGGCGCACCCCAATCCGTCGTTTCTGTTTCCCAATAGCCGATGGTGCCCCACTCGGTGACTACAAACGGCGCATCGAATCCGGTTTCGGCAAGGCGATCGGTAAATCTGAACAGGCTGCCGTACATCTGGAAGCTGATGAAATCGAGCGCGGGTGCCCGCGCCACAACTTCAGCAATCACGTCCGGCTTGAAGCCCGACGTCGTGGACGTCGTCGGGTGGTACGGGTCGAGCTCGTGAATCATCTCCGCGACGTCGTTGACGGCATCGTAGACCCGCGGGTTTTCATAGTCATGATTGAGTTCATTACCGATAACCCAGACCAACACCGCCGCGTGACGCCGGTACTTGAGGACCTCTCCCCGCAGCAACTCAAGCTGTGCTGCCACAGCGTCCGGGTCGTCGTAGTCGAAGCCATGCCGCTCGGGCACCATGGGCAGCCCAAGCGCAACCGTAACCCCATGCGCATGGGCTGAGTCCAGCAGTTCCTGCGTGTCCTGCCCCGGCTGCATCGTGCTCCAGTTGCGAATCGAGTTGCCGCCGGACGCCGCGAAACGCTCGATATCGTCAACCGCCATGCCGGCACCCCTGACCGCATAGGCCTCGCCGCCACGCAGCAGCCGGTAACCAGCTTCGGTCTTCTGGATCTCTACCTTGACGGGTGAGTTGGCGTCGTCGGATTCTGTGGAGCAAGCGGTCATAAGGCAGAGAATCGTGATGATGAAAAGCAGGTAGCGCATAATAGCGATTGTCGCAATTTCCCGTGGAATTACCACCTGCGCTAGAATCGCGATTCCCGTCCAGACGCAAGAAATCTCGAGGATCAGACTATGGCAGTGCAGCACCGGCGGTTAGGGAACCATGGCGTCCTGGTCAGCAATATTTGTCTTGGCACGATGAACTTTGGCTGGCACACCTCGGAAGAAGACAGTTTCAAGATCATGGACCGGGCTCTCGAACTCGGCATCAATTTTTTCGACACGGCCGACGTCTATGGCTGGTCCGAGGAACACGGATTCACCGAAGAGATCATCGGGCGTTGGCTGGGACAGGGTGGCGGGCGTCGCGATGCGATCGTCCTCGCGACCAAGGTTTACAGCCCGGTCAAACGAAAGGCCCACTTGCCTGAAGTGAACAGCGACGGCACCAGCCTGAGCGCTTACAAGATTCGCAAGCACTGCGAGGGCAGCCTGCGCCGCCTGCAGACGGACTGGATCGACCTCTACCAGATGCACCACATCGATCGTGAATGTCCCTGGGATGAGGCCTGGCAAAGCTTCGACACGTTGATCAAGCAAGGCAAGGTGGTCTATGTCGGTTCAAGCAATTTTGCCGGCTGGGATATCGCCACGGCCTGCCAGGAGGCAGAGAAGCGTGGCTTCGTGGGGTTGGTCAGCGAACAAAGCCACTATCATCTTGATAACCGCACGATTGAGCTCGAGGTTGTTCCCGCCTGTCGGCACTACGGACTGGGCCTGATTCCCTGGAGCCCGCTGGGTGGCGGGCTGCTCGGGGGTGCGCTCGAGAAGCATGATGCCGGGCGTCGCAAGGATGAGGAATTTGCAGAGCGGGTCGAGGAAAAGCGCGCACAGCTAGAGAGGTACGAGGCCCTGTGCCGGGAGCTGGGCCATCCGCCCGGTGAGATCGCATTGGCCTGGCTGCTGCACAATCCGATCGTGACGGCGCCCATCATCGGTCCGCGTACGATCGAGCAGCTGGAGAGCGCTGTGCGTGCGGCCTCAATCGACCTGGACCAGGAAACCCTCGACACGCTCGACGAGATCTTTCCGGGTCCAGGTGGTGAGGCCCCCAAACCTTACGCCTGGTGACACGGCGGCCGGTCGTTCCTACTGCTCGGAATCGTCCTCACCGCTCAGCGCCTCATCCAGCATCTTGACCAGTTCGTCGCGGCTGTAGCTGTAAGGGCCCCACTGGTTGAGCTGTACCAGCTCATTGATCTGCGTGCCAATGGTGAAAGCCTGTTCTTCGGCATTCGGGACGACAACATAGCGCCGCAGCGGATTTTCATCGAACAGGGCGTGCATGAACGCCTCGGAAACCTCGTCCGGTTCCTTGTAGGACAGCTCGCGGGCGGCCGTTGCCTCGTAGGTTTCCTGCAGTTCCTCGGGCACTTCGCCACTGGCGGCTTTGACCTGTTCAATCGTCCGGGAGACGCTGCTGCGACGGATGTTCGACTTGTAGTTGCCCGGCTCAACGACACTGACCGTGACACCCTTGGGCTTCATTTCTTCAGCGACCGAGTCCGTGAAGGCTTCAATCCAGTGTTTGCTGCCGCTGTAGGCACTGAACCCCGGGATGGCTGAAATGGTTCCCGCGATCGATCCCGTGGTCACAATACGACCGCCTGACTCGATGATCAGCGGCGCGAACGCCTTGGTCGTCCGATAGACACCCTCGACATTCACGGAATAGACAAACGTGTGGTTTTCGATTGGCGCTTCGAGGACCTGCCCCCGGCCGCCGCCGACGCCCGCGTTATTCACGAGAGCATACAGGCCTGTGCCTTTCTCGGTGATCATCTCGACTGCCGTATCAATCTGGTCCTGCCGGGTCACGTCCAGTCTCACGGCCGTGACATTGTCGATCGCATCGAGCGCCGCAAGATCCTTGTCTTTCCGGGCACCCGCGTATACGTGATACCCATTGGCTGCCAGCGTTTCGGTGAGATTCCGGCCGATGCCCGTGCTTGCGCCGGTTACAAGAATAGACTTCTGATCATCAGCAAACGATGGCTGGGGTGCAGCAAACAAGACGACCGCCGCAAGCAGTGTGGCGAGGGTCTGGAAAGGCTTGGTCATGGTGTGTCCCTTTTTTGTTTTGATAAGAGGGGACATTACCATATGACGTCGGACAGTCTATTCGATGCCTTTCAGAGTCTTGAAGCGGGCGATGTCGCCGTCGAAACGTTCGACGATCAGCCTTTCGTCAGTCTCGAATTTCGTCAGATTACGTTGGTGACGATTGATCGTTTCCCTGGTCTTTTGCAAGTCTGCCGCGAGCCCTTCGTCAATCATCGGGGCGTTGGTGTCCTCGCTGTAAGGCTGGTAGTGGGCCGCTTCGTCACGCAGTTTCTGCAGGCGGCGTTCGAGGTTTCGCAGGTAAAGCTCGGTCACCCTCGACTGCGCCTGGAACAGCTCGACGCGACGGTCGCGGTGCAAGACGATTTCATCGACTGAGAGGTAGGTTGCGAGCAGCGCGCGGTCGGCACGCATCTGCAGTTCCTGCGCAACGCGGCGCTTATTGTCGATGCGCTCCTGTTCCAGCTGCTCCTCGGTTTTCTTACCCTCGAGCTCGGCAACAGTTACGCCGTGGTCGTTGAGCACTTCCTTGGGTCGCTCGGCGAACTCTGCGGGAATGCTGTCACCGTAATACACGTTGCCGTCATCATCTTCCCACTTGTATACGTTCTGTTCGTCCTTGGCATAGCCTGAGGAAGCCAGAGCGAGAAGCGCAGTTGTGAGGAAGAATTTCCGCATGAGCAAAATATGCCAGTAATTTTTAGCCGACAACCGGGACTGGTTCTCGTTATTGCAGCTTAGTCCGCTTTTTGCACGCTGTAAAATGATATCGAACGCACAAAAATCAATAGCTTACGAGATTACCCCGTATTGCTTGCGATAAGCTAGGACTGGCTCCAGATATTGCTCGTACTCGCTTGATTCCTCAAGAATATCGATGAGGTCGTCGAGCTGCACGATACTGACGACAGGGATCCCAAGCGACTGTTTGAGTTCCTGAACGGCCGAAAAAGCGCCCTGTCCGCGCTCCTGGCGGTCCAGCGAGATGACCAGTCCGGCAATATCGGCACCGGCTCCCGAGATAATCTGGTAGGCCTCGCGCACGGCCGTGCCGGCCGTGATGACATCGTCGACGATCAGCACATCGCCCGACAGCGGTGCGCCGACCACGCTGCCGCCCTCTCCGTGCGCTTTGGCTTCCTTGCGATTGAACGAGTACGGCACGTCGATGTCGTGATGCTCGGCCAGCGATGCGGCGGCAAGTGTCGCCAGCGGAATGCCCTTGTAGGCGGGACCAAACAGCATGTCGAAGCGGAGGTCGGCTTCGGCGATAGCGGCGGCGTAGTAGCGACCCAGCTTGGCGGCGGCATAGCCGGTGTTAAAGAGGCCGGCGTTAAAAAAGTACGGGCTCGTGCGCCCGGATTTCAGCGTAAATTCGCCGAACCGCAAGACACCGAGTTCGAGTGCCAGTTCGATGAATTCTCGTTTGTAGCCACGCATGCGATGGGTCTTCTGTATGATTGCCGCTTTGGTGCGGAGTATGACATAGGAGACCGCATTTGTTTCGCGTTATGAGCCTGAATGCGAATGGCATTCGGGCAGCAGCCCGCAAGGGTTTTTTTGAATGGATGGCCGGGCAGAATGTGGATGTTATCTGCATCCAGGAAACCAAGGCCCAGGTACATCAGCTCACTGACGACGTCTTCTCGCCGGAGGGCTATTACAGCTATTTCGAAGACGCCGAGAAGAAGGGTTACAGCGGCACCGCGATCTACACGCGTCACAAACCGAAGAAAGTCATTCACGGTTACGGTGACGAAGAATTCGACAACGAAGGTCGCTACCTCGAAGTGCAGCTCGGGGGCATCAGCGTCGTGTCTCTTTACCTGCCCTCCGGTTCCTCGAAGGAAGAGCGTCAGATCGCAAAGTACCGTTGCATGGATTCGTTCACCGAGCATCTGAAGAAGCTCAAGCGCCGGCGTTCCGAATACGTTATCTGCGGCGACTGGAACATCGTGCACAAGGAAGGCGACATCAAGAACTGGAAGCAGAACCAGAAGAACTCGGGGTGCCTGCCTGAAGAACGAGCGTGGCTGGACAAGGTGTTCGGCGAGTACGGCTGGGCCGATGCGTTCCGGTCGATCGAGCAGGATCCGGAGCAATACACGTGGTGGTCCAATCGCGGACGCGCCTGGGACAACAACGTCGGGTGGCGCATCGATTACCACGTTGTCACACCGGGCCTGAAAGACAAGGTGCTGCGTACCGAGATCTACCGGGACCAGCGCTTCTCGGATCATGCACCGCTGACGATGGACTACGATTGGGTGCATGACGGCTGAAGCGCCACTGGATCGATCGCGCCGGGAGACCTTTAAAGAGGCGATCCTGAATCGGCGTATGCTGATCTGCGTCTTCACGGGATTCACGTCCGGCATGCCGCTATACGTGCTGTTCCAGCTATTGCCCGGATGGCTGCGGACCGAGGGTGTCGGCCTGGCCGAGATCGGCTTCTTTGCCCTCGTCCAGTTTCCCTACGCGTGGAAGTTCGTATGGTCGCCGGTAATGGATCGGTACACATTGCCGTTCCTCGGGCACCGCCGTGGCTGGATGTTGCTGACGCAGGTGCTGCTGCTCGTGTCGATCGGTGTCATGGGCTTCATCAAGCCCGGCCTGAACATCTGGGTCGTTGCGTACCTGGCGGCGGCCGTTGCGTTCTTCAGCGCAAGCCAGGACATCGTGCTCGACGCCTATCGACGGGAATTGCTGCCGGACGTGGAGCTGGGTCTCGGCAATGCGATTCACGTGCAGGCATACCGCTTCTCTGGACTCATACCGGGTGCGCTCGGGTTTATCCTCGCCGACTATTTCGATTGGCACATCGTCTTCATGCTGATTGGCGCGTTCATGCTGGTCGGTATCGTCATGACGCTGGTGATCGACGAGGCGATTGAGAATCCGACGCCGCCGCGGACAATGCGTGACGCCGTTATCGAGCCGTTCAGGGAGTTCATCGATCGCTCGGGTCTCGCCCCGGCCCTTCTCGTGCTCGCATTCCTGTTCCTGTACAAGCTCGGTGACAACATGGCGACCGCCCTGCAGTCACCGTTCTTCATCGACGTTGGCTTCTCCCTGACGCAGATCGGCGCCATCAGCAAGACAGCCGGGCTCATCGCAGCCAACGTCGGCACAATCGTCGGCGGGCTCGTTATGGTCAAACTGTCGATCAACCGCGCACTGTGGGTATTTGGTGTCGTGCAGATCGTGAGCATTCTCGGCTTCGCCGTGCTGTCCGAAGTCGGACCGAATCCCTGGATGCTCGGGGTGGTCGTCGGCTTCGAGTACCTGGGCGTGGGGCTCGGCGCCGCTGCGCTGATTGCTTTCATGGCGCGAACCACGAACCCGGCCTTTGCGGCAACGCAGCTGGCGTTGTTCACCGCGCTTGCGTCCGTCCCGCGCGTGTTCGCGAATGCGGTGACCGGTGTCATCGTCGAAGCGACCGGCTGGACCAACTTCTTCTTGCTGTGCACCGCGCTCGCCATCCCGGGCATGCTATTGCTGCTCAAGGTCGCTCCATGGAGTGAGGACACAGTGTGAGCGAGCAGGAAATTGCCGTCGGCCGTCTTGACGAACTCGAGGACCCCGGCTGCCGCGAGTTCGAGATCGGTGAGGGCGACTGGCCGTTTCGTGGCTTTGTGGTCCGCAAGGACGGCGAGGTCTTCGCCTACCAGAACTTCTGCGTGCATGTCGGCCACCCGCTCAATTGGTCGCCGGGCAGGTTCCTGACGAAGGACAAGTCGGCGCTGGTCTGTGCCTCGCACGGCGCAACTTACGAGATCGAGACAGGATATTGCTACGCCGGCCCCGGCAATGGGCGCAGCCTGCGCAAGGTCGATATAGATGTCCGAGACGGAATGATCTACGTCACAGGTCCAACGAGCATGTAAAAAATAAGGTGACTGACACCTTTAAATCGCGTGAGAGTTACGGTAACTGGTACCGATTAGAGTTTGTCGAGGAATGCCAGGGGGTCGTGGAAGCCGTTCGGCATGTCGCCTTCTTTCTGGCCGACGTAGTCTTCGGGGTCCATGTCGACCGAGCCGGACCAGTCTTCGGGTGCACTGATTTCCGTCAACATCAGTTCCGGCCAGCGCTCGATCTCGTATTCGCCGATGGTGCCGTCGAATAGCTGAATCTCGACCGTTGCGTCGTCTTCGTCGACAGCGACCACCTCAAGCAACGTACCGTCAGGTCGCCTGAACCACTGACCGATTACGGGGTACTGAATTGCCATTGCTCGAGGTCCTGAAAAAAACCTGCCTTAACCTAGTTATAGATCATGACGGGGGGAGTGCAAGCAACTAATCGTTATTAGCGGTTTTTTGGAAACACCAGTCCCAGATTCGATGACCCTTGCGGAGGCCGCGCCGTTCGAATTTCGTCTGCGGGCGATCCAGCGGCCGGTCACCGTCGTGCTCTCGCCGCTCGACGCACTCAAAACGATCCGACCGGGAAAGAACGTCGTCAATATGCTCGGCGTAGTTGGCCCAGTCGGTGGCGATATTCAGGGTCCCGCCTGCGGCGAGGCGGTCGGCAACGAGTTCGAGAAAACGCGGCGCGACGATGCGGCGCTTATGGTGCCGCTTCTTCGGCCATGGGTCCGGGAAGTAGAGATTGAGCCGCACCAGGGAGCCCGGCGGGATCTGGTCGCGCAGTACTTCCATGGCATCGTGATGGATGATTCGCAGGTTGCTGATGCCTGCTGCCTCGGCCTTCAGCATGCAATGGCCAATGCCGGGCTCGTGGACCTCGATGCCAAGGAAGTCCCGGTCCGGATGCGCCGCAGCCTGCTCGACGAGAGTTTCTCCGTTACCGAAGCCGATTTCCAGGACGAGTGGTGCCGACCGCCCGAACAGGCGCTCGAGGTCGAGGATGCCGGTGTCGTGGTCGACACCCAACATCGGCCAGAGCGTGTCGAAAGCGCGTTGCTGCGACGGTGTAATGCGCCCCGCACGGCGCACAAAGCTGCGGATGGTGCGATGGTGGTTTCTGTTGTCAGTCGTCACGGCCCGGGGAGAATGAGTGATGGACACGAAAATCTCAATGCGAAAGTGAGCCCGGGCCGCCCGCAGATTCCGGTTTCCGGGATTGGCATACGCGCGCATACAACAGTATGCTCAATGACTGTTAAAAAGAGAACGGGGGGGAATCGTGTCTTTTAATTCAAAAATCAAAGGCTTGAGTGCATTTTTCGGTGCTTCGGCGACGGCCGCGGCAGCGATTGTTGCTTTTTCGCTACCAAATATTGCGCTCGCCCAGGAAGGCTCCGCGGGGGCGCTCCTGGAGGAAATCGTCACGACGGCACGTAAGAAGAGCAGTGCCGAGGCCGTACAGGATGTGCCCGTTGCGGTCACCGCCTTCGGCGCCGCACAGCTCGACGCGTTGTTCGTGAAGAAGATCGAGGATCTGAGTTACACCATGCCAAACGTGCAGCTCGAGTCTGTCGGCACGTTTCCGGGCGTCCAGAATTTCTCGATTCGCGGCCAGGGCATCAACAGCTCGATTCCTTCGGTTGACCCGACGGTTGGCGTATTTGTCGACGGTCTGTTCATGGGAACGACCTACGGTGTCGTCATTGATACCTTCGACCTCGAAACGGTCGAAGTGCTTCGCGGCCCGCAGGGTCTGCTGTTTGGACGCAACGTGACCGGCGGCGCGGTTGTGCTGCGCAATGCACGTCCGGACGGTGAATCAGCGGTGCGCGTGCGTCTTGGCGCAACCGATGAGGACCAGGTGAATCTGGCTGCCTCCATCGAGGGCGCACTCGTCGAGGATGTGCTGGCGGCGAAGATGGTCGTCTACTATGACGACGACGAAGGCTACTTCGGCAACACCAACCCGTCGGCACCGAATCCGGCTCCACATCCGTTCCAGCCCTTCTACGCGAATGCGGCTGACGGCTCGAATGTCGGCGCGCTGCGGACGCGGATGTTCCGGCCCACCCTGGTATGGACGCCGGACGATTCAACGGACGTATCGATCATCATCGAGCACGGCGAAACGGAAGGTGACGGCGCCTCATGGAGCAACGTAACCGCACAGCGGGGCGGCGCGGTGGATGATTTTTCGACCACGTCCGACGAAACGGGATTCACCAACATCGAATGGACGTCCGGTGTGCTCGAAGCCAACATCGGTGACGTAGGCAGCGGTACGCTAACCAATATCCTCGGCTCGCGCCGTGTCAAGGCCGATTCCGCTGCGGACATCGACGGCACCGACCTGCCGATCTTCGCAGCGCCGGGTTTCACAGACCAGAAACAGTTCAGCAATGAGCTGCGTTGGGCAGGCACCTTCTCGGACAATTGGGAAGCGACCCTGGGCGCGTACTATTTCCAGCAGGACATCACATACCGCGAAGCGCGCTATATCTGGCTGCCGCCGCCGATTGGGCCGGCGCCATTTGGCGTGAACCTGCAACGCGCTCTCGGTGGCGATATGGACGCGAAGAATTTCGGCGTCTTCTGGAACAACGATTTCCACGTTGGTGACCGCGTCACGCTGACGGCGGGTCTGCGCTACACGGATGAGCGCAAGTCGGCGCAGATCATCACGGGTGGCTGCTCCGACAACGCTGGCTTTAATTGCAGTTTCCTTGACCTGGATGGCGACTGGAATAACGTTACGCCGAAACTGGGCGTGCAGTTCCGCATGACCGATGACGCGCAGCTCTACGCATTCTGGACGAAAGGCTACCGCTCGGGCGGGTTCAACTTCCGCAACGCCAAGCCGACCGTGATTCCACCGGGACCGACGCTCGAAGAAGAGAACAACACGGTTGAGATCGGCCTCAAGGCCGACATGCTCGACGGCCGCGTGCGTCTGAATATTGCGGCGTTCCAGAACAAGGTTGACGACATGCAGCGCGAACTCAACGTGCCGGATCCGGACGTCATCGTCTTGCAGGGTACGATCAACGCGGGCGACGTCACCATCCAGGGCGTTGAACTCGACTTTGTGGGCCTGATAACGGACACCTTCTCGATCAACGCGTCCTACGGCTGGCAGGACGGGGAGTACGACAGTGTCAACCCGGCGTTTGCGTCGTTCCTCGGTGCGGAACTGCCGCGCCTGGCGCCGACCAACTACAGTGTCGGCCTGTCATGGGATATCCCGGCTGGTTCCAACATGTTCAACCTGATGGTTAACCACAGCTACCGTGAGAGCCACCCTTACGACGATGCGAACCTCCAGTTCTTTGACGATCAGCGTCGCACGAACGCGAGCATCAACTGGTTCTCGGCCGATGACACGTGGAACGTTTCACTCTATGGCAAAAACCTCGAAGATGAGGCGAACTGGGGTAACCTGACGTCTATCGCGGGGCTCTGGGTTGCCGGCCCGATGAAGAAAGGTCGTGTGCTGGGCCTGGAAGTCAATTATCGGCGTTAATCCGCTGCCGCAAGCTCTTGAAGGCCGCCTCCGGGCGGCCTTTTTTACAGGCCAACCTTGTCGGGGAAAGCGATGGGACTGGCCTGCTCCGGCCAGCGGCCCTCGATGTCTTTGTAGTGTTCGCGAATGACGGCGAGGTCGGTGTCGACGTCGCCGGTCAGGTCCACTCGCGGACCGATGCCGATACGCTTGTTTCGAAAATCGAGAAAACCGATGTAGACGGGAACCCTGGCGCCCAGGGCGATTCGATAAAAGCCCGTCTTCCATCCCGGTTTCAGGCTGCGCGTACCCTCGGGCGCAAGCCCGAAGTAGAACGAGTCATGACGCTCGAATTCATTGATTGCCTGCTGTACCACGTTGATCGCGCGATCTCGGTCGAGCTCGATCGCGCCGAGGCCGCGCAGTAGATTGCCAAGCGGAAACCAGAACAGCGTCTTCTTCGCAAAGAACTTGATGTCCAGGCCGACCGCGACCTTGTAGACCAGCGCCCATATGCCATCCCAGTTAGATGTGTGGGGCGCTGCAATAATGACGGCCTTAGGCGCTTCGGGGATACCGCCCACGGGCGTCCAGCCACCGATTCGCAGCAACAGGCGGGCGAATTTCTTAAGCACAAGTGTGTTCCACGGCGAAAGTTCGAGATTTGAGGAGTACTCGGAACAGGAAAGGTACCACGACCGGCGCTGGAATCGTTGGCCAGCGACCCGGCCTGGCGGTTGTGCTCACGCGGAGTCGTGCTCCGCCGGCGCAGTCGCGTCGTAATTAAAAACAAAGTGAGCAAGCTGCAGTTTTGACAGGGTGCCGAGGATGAAGATGCCGTGGACGAACCACGGCAGGTCGCCGAAAAGGAGCAGCAGCGGCAGCATGCAGCAAAACGCCACCATCATGACCCGACCAAACTGAAAATGCGGCACCTTGATGCCCGGGAAGCGGAACGGCGCGATCGACAGGTAGACCTGGATGATCACCAGTATCGGCAGGTAGGGCAGCCAGTACTTTTCCAGGAAACCGGGGACCAGCATCCACAGCCAGACCAGCGTCATGATTGCAAACACGACATCCGCATTGCCGTCGAGATCGGTGTCCGTTCTGGGCGGCGCTGCGCGACGCGCAAACATGCCGTCGAGGAGATCGGTCAGTGCCGCAGCGATATAAAAACCAAACACCCACCACGTCAGTTCGTACCAGGCCAGGACAGTAATAGGCAAGGCTGACCAGACCCTTGCCCAGGTCAGGCTGTCGGCGATGGTTCTGGCGGTTTCCTTATCCATGGTTGCGGCCAAGATTACCGCATCGTTTCCTGAAAATGCGTCAATAAGGCAATGTACGTAGGCGCGAAGCGTCAACCTCCCGGGTGCCGTTGCGTTTTCACTTTGAACAGCAAACAGGAGGTTCATCATGAAGACGCAAGCAACGATCATCGGCATCGCCGTTGCCGCACTGGCGCTGACGCCGGCTCTCGCTGATGCGAAGGGTGGCCCGGGCCAGGGAGGTCAACCCAAGGATCGCGCCCAGGTCGAGCGTGGCCAAAGGGATATGGACCGGGACCGGCTCCACGACCGTGACCGGATCACCAATCCGCAAAAAGATCGCGATCGCATCCAGGACAGGACGCACGCGCCCGACTACGCAAAATTCGGCGAGCACCAGATCTACGGTGGCCAGATGATGACCGAGCAGGAGCGCAACCAGTATCGCGAACAGCTGCGCCTGATCGGCGACGATGAGCAGAAACGCACGCAATTCATGGCGCAACACCGCGAAGAAATGCAGAAACGCGCCAAAGCCAAAGGCGTGGATCTCGACGACGTCCCGGATCCTTCCGAGTGACCTGACAGGCAATGCGGCCGGGGCCGCGGGTAAACGGCCCTGGCCGCCTTGCGCGGGGAATTACCATGAACAACAAAACCACAATCTGTGTAGCTGCCACAGCCGTCATCTGTTGCATGAGCGGTGCGAACGCATGGGCACAGGACAGCGAAACCCGGTTTGTGCTCTCGACCGGTGTGGAACGGGATATCGGTGATTACGGCGGTTCCTATGACATCGAGGAACTCTATGTCCCGCTGATTGCTTCGATCAGTAACGACCGCGTGGGCTTTCGCGTGACGGTACCGTACCTGAGCGTGAAGTCACCGATCGACGACACCAGCGCCGCAACCGAAACGGAGTCCGGGCTTGGCGACATCTCGCTGAGTGCCACGCTCTATAACGTCATCCAGAGCCCGCAACTCGGCCTGGTCGTCGATGTGCTGGCCGGCGTCAAGCTGGGCACGGCCGACGTCGACAAGGGACTCGGTACGGGTGAGAACGATTTCACGCTGCGCACCGATGCATTCAAGTTCTTCGACGAAGTCACGCTGTTCGCGTCGGCCGGCTATCGCTGGCGCGGCGACCCCGAAGGCGTGGACATCGACGATGTCATGCTGGCGTCGATCGGTGCGGCCTACTTCACGGCCACCGACGACTTGATGGGATTGACCTTCGACTTCCGCGAGTCTTCCTATGCCGGCAATGACGATATCCAGGAGCTGACCGCGTTTTACTCACACCGCTTCAACGATTCGTTCGATCTCGAGCTGTACGCCCTGACGGGCTTCGGTGACAGCAGTCCCGACTTTGGTGCCGGCCTGAGGGTGTCGACCGACATTCGTATGCGAGGATTCTGGTCCCGCGACTGACGGTCGCGGAGCGGCTACGGCCTGGCTGCGTAGGCGGCCAGGGCGCCGATGCCCAGGAGTACCCAGCCCGCCCAGGGGGCCGGCCCGAGGACCATGAGCAGCGAGCCGGTGACGACGCTCGTCGCCGCGGCCGTCAGCCAGTAACGCTGGCGGCGCTGCTCCTCGAGCTGCCGGTGAATCTCCTTGAGTTCCGGGGACTGCAGGTTGAATCGAATGCGGCCTTCCGCTACCTGCTCGCCAACATGGTTGAGTATGGCGGGTAATTCGCGCAGTGCGTCGCGCAGCTGCGGCAGGTTGTCCCGCACATCTTTCAGCATGGCGCGGCCGCCGACCTGCTCATCCATCCACCGCCTCAGGACCGGGTGAGCCGTTTTCCACAGATCCAGCTCCGGGTAGAGCATCCGCCCGAGGCCCTCGATATTGAACAGCGTCTTGTGCAGCAGGATCATCTGCGGCTGGATCTCGACATCGAAGCGCTGCGCCACGCGGAACAGGCGCATGAGTAATTGCGCAAAGGAAATTTCCGACAGCGGCTTGTTGAAGATCGGTTCGCAAACCGTGCGGACGGCGGCCTCGAGCTGGTCCACACGGGTCCCGGGCGGGACCCAGCCCGAATCGATGTGCAGCTTGGCGATGCGGTGGTAGTCGCGGTCGAAGAACGCAAGGAAGTTCTCCGCCAGGTAGCGCTGGTCCTCAGGGCTCAGCGTGCCGACAATGCCAAAATCGACGGCCGCGTACTTCGGCTTGGCCGGGTCGTTGTGCAGGACGAAAATATTGCCCGGGTGCATGTCCGCGTGGAAGAAGTTGTGCCGGAACACCTGGGTGAAGAACAGCTCCACACCGTTCTCGGCCAGCAGCTGGATGTTGGTTCCGGCTTCGCGCAACGTCTCCATGTCACTGATCTGCGTACCGAAGATACGCTCCTGAACCATGACTTCGGGGCGGCAGTAGTCCCAGTAGATATCGGGCACGTAGAGCATGTCCGAGCCCTGGAAGTTGCGCTTGAGCTGTGCGGTATTGGCGGCTTCGCGCATGAGATCCAGTTCGTCGAGAATCGTGTGTTCGTACTCGTCGACAACTTCGAGCGGCCGCAAACGTTTGCCGTGTTCCCAGTAGCGGTCGGCAAGTCCCGCGATCATTCGCAGCACGGCGAGGTCCCGCTCGATCTGTTCCAGTACGCCCGGGCGCAGGACTTTGACGATTACCTCGGTCCCGGCTTTTAGCTGCGCCGTATGTACCTGCGCGATCGACGCGGCCGCCAGCGGCTCGGTGTCGAAGCGGGCAAAGACGGTGTCCACGGACTCGCCGTAGGCGTTGTTGATGATCTCGATCGCCTGTTCGGCCGGAAACGGCGGTACCGCATCCTGGAGCTTCGCCAGTTCGTCGGCGATATCGGGTGGCAGCAGATCGCGGCGGGTCGAGATGGCCTGGCCGAACTTGACGAAGATCGGGCCGAGTTCCTCGAGCGCCAGGCGAATACGCTCGCCGATAGGCGCGGACTTGTCGCGGCGTCGCGGCGCGAGGTAGAACAGGAAGCGCAGCGGCCTCAGCAGGTGCGTTTCCTTGATAATGTCGTCGAGCCCGTACTTAACCAGTACGCGCTGGATGGCCAGCATGCGGAAGAGGGTGCGCCGGCGAGCCATGTCAGCCGTTGTCCCGCAGTCGGTCGATGCGTGCCTCGATCCGGTCGACGTCGTCACGGAGCGTGTTCACGCTGTCGCCGAAGCGTTCAACCTCGTAACGGCTGGGCGCGTCCCGGCTCTCTTCCTGCAGGTATTCGCGAATATTCGCGCCCATCGTCGCGCGCGCATCGCGGGTCCAGTTTGAGACGCCGCGCGCAATTTCACCAAGTCGATGCGCCGCGACATCGCCGACGACGCCGGACAATTCTTCTTCGATATCCGGCCTGGCATAGGCGAGCAGCTGCTGGAAGTCGTCGGCCAGATGCGCATCGCCCGTCAACTCCAGGGAGCCGTCGCGCAAGGCGCCGACGCCGGGTTCTCCGGCCATACGTGCCAGCGTGAAGAGCGACCCCGAGATCACGACATCGGGCTCGCCGTCATGGTCGGTCTTCAGCTCGAGGCAATCGTCGTGAACGATGAACCAGGTGGCCAGCGACGTGTTGCGAACGCGCACCGCCACTACGGTGCCGTCGAGCTTCGCACAAAGCTCGTGCGCCGGGGTCGTCGCGCGGATGTTCTTGTTCAGCACGTTGGCGACGGGACGCAAAGCGACTTCCAGGGGGTTCACGGTCCCTAGATCCGGTAGCCGATGTGCAGGGCAACGATGCCAGCGGCCAGGTTATGGTAGCGACAGCGTTCGAAGCCGGCCTCTTCCATCATTGACTTCAGCGTCTCCTGGTCCGGGTGCATGCGGATAGATTCCGCAAGATACTGATAGCTGTCGGCGTCGCCTGCCACGAGCTTGCCGAGCGTGGGCAGCACCTTGAACGAATACAGGTCGTAGGCAGGTTTGATTGCTCTTGCGGGTTCCGAGAACTCGAGAATCATCGCCTTGCCGCCGGTCTTGAGAGTCTTGAGCATCGAGCGCAATGCTGCGTTCTTGTCGGTGACGTTTCTTAGCCCAAAGGCGATCGTGATGCAGTCAAAGCTGCCGTCATCGAAAGGCAAACTCTGTGCATCAACCTGGGCAATAGAAAGATTCCCGGCCACGCCGGCGTCGACCAGTCGCTTGCGGCCCTGCTTGAGCATGGCGGCATTGATGTCGGCCAGGACCACGTGACCGTCCGCGCCGACTTTCTTCGAAAATACGCGTGCGAGGTCGCCGGTGCCGCCTGCCAGGTCGAGTACGGCATCGCCGGGTCGGACGGCGGCCTGGTCGATGGTGTAGCGTTTCCAGAGCCGGTGCAGCCCCGCCGACATCAGGTCGTTCATGATGTCGTAGCGGCTGGCCACGGAGTCGAACACCCCGCGGACCAGGTCCGCCTTGTCATCGGCGGCGACGTCCTGGTAGCCGAAATGCGTCGTGTTGTCGGAGTCCTGCTTGGTCATGATTCTTGTTCTCGTCCGGCAAGCGAGGATACCGGAAAAAGCAGGGTGCTGCTCCTACAGGATGTACCTACTCAGGTCCTCGTCCTGCGACAGCTCGGCCAGGTGATCGTCGACGTAGCCCGCGTCGATCGTGAGTTTCAGGCCGCTCTTGTCCGAGGCTTCGAAGGAGACCGTCTCGAGCAGGCGTTCCATGACCGTGTGCAGCCGGCGCGCACCGATATTCTCGGTATTCTCGTTCACGTGGAAGGCAATTTCGGCGATGCGGCGCACGCCGCTTTCGGCGAATTCGAGTTCGACTTCCTCGGTATCGAGCAGCGCGCCGTACTGGGAGGTCAGTGACGCGTCGGGTTCGGTCAGGATGCGAACGAAATCCTCGGTCGTCAGCGACTTCAGCTCCACGCGAATAGGCAGCCGGCCCTGCATCTCGGGAATCAGGTCCGATGGTTTGGACACATGAAATGCCCCGGATGCAATAAACAGAATGTGGTCGGTCTTGACCATCCCGTACTTGGTGTTGACGGTTGAGCCTTCTACCAGCGGCAGCAGATCGCGCTGCACGCCCTCACGAGACACGTCGGCGCCCTGCGTACCGGAGCTCCGCGCTACCTTGTCGATCTCGTCGAGGAACACGATGCCATGTTGTTCGACGGCCTCGAGCGCCTTGCCCTTGAGCTCATCTTCGTCGACGAGCTTCGCGGCTTCCTCGTCGGTCAGCAGGCGAACCGCATCCTTGACCTTGATCTTGCGCGTCTGCGATCGATTGCCACCCAGGTTCTGGAACATGCCCTGCAGCTGGCTGGTCATTTCCTCCATCCCGGGCGGCGCCATGATCTCGACGCCGACGGGCATCGCCTGAACCTCGATTTCGATTTCCTTGTCGTCGAGCTTGCCCTCGCGCAGCATCTTGCGAAATTTCTGGCGCGTGTCCGAGTCGGCGGGTGCGGCGTCGGGCTCGGTCGTGAAGCCGACACTGCGTGACGCGGGCGGCAGCAGGGCATCGAGCACGCGCTCTTCGGCGGCGTCCTCGGCGCGGAAACGCACTTTCGACATCTCGTCTTCGCGGATCATCTTGATCGACACGTCCATGAGGTCGCGAATGATGCTGTCGACTTCGCGGCCGACGTAGCCGACCTCGGTGAACTTGGTGGCCTCTACCTTGATGAACGGTGCTTTCGCGAGCCGCGCCAGGCGTCGAGAGATCTCGGTCTTGCCAACGCCGGTCGGCCCGATCATCAGGATGTTCTTTGGCGTGATTTCACTGCGTAACGGCTCGTCGACCTGGACACGGCGCCAGCGATTTCGCAGCGCGATCGCCACGGCGCGTTTGGCCTCGTCCTGGCCTACGATGTGCTTGTCCAGCTCCTGGACGATTTCACGGGGGGTCATTTGGGACATTGCTTAGAGTTCTTCGATGATGATGTTCTGGTTGGTGTAGACGCAGATGTCGCCGGCGATCAGCAGCGCCTTTTCCACGACCTCGCGAGCGTCGAGGTCCGTGTTGTTCAGCAGCGCCATAGCCGCGGCCTGTGCAAACGGACCGCCGGAACCGATGGCCATGAGGTCATTCTCGGGCTCGATGACGTCGCCGTTACCGGTCACGATGAACGACTTCTCGTTGTCGGCCACGCACAGGAGCGCCTCGAGGCGGCGCAGGCGCCGGTCCGTGCGCCAGTCCTTGGCGAGTTCGATGGCGGCGCGGGTCAGGTTGCCGTACTGCTCAAGCTTCGCCTCGAAGAGTTCGAACAGGGTGAAAGCGTCGGCCGTGCCGCCCGCAAAACCCGCGATGACGCGGCCGCCGGCCAGCGGCCGGACCTTGCGGGCATTGCCCTTCATCACGGTATTGCCCATGCTCACCTGGCCATCGCCCGCGATCGCGACCTTGCCGTTGCGTCGGACCGACACGATGGTCGTTCCTCGATACTGTTCCATCTGAGATTCCTGCTGCTAAGCGGCCCGCTACCTAGTCTTTTTTGCGAGCGCGTGGATGTGTCTGGTCGTAAATCTGGGCGAGATGCTGAAAATCAAGGTGTGTATACACCTGGGTTGTCGAGATATTGGCGTGTCCCAGAAGCTCCTGCACGCCCCGGAGGTCGTGGCTGGACTCGAGCACGTGCGTCGCGAACGAATGCCGGAACAGGTGCGGGTAGACGTTGGTATCGAGGCCCTGGTGTTTTGCCCAGTGCTTGACTCGCGCCTGCACGGAACGATGACTGATGCGGGTGCCGCGATTGCTGACGAACAGGGCCTTTTCGTCCGCGTTTGCGAGATCGCCACGCGTGCTGCCCCACTGGCGCAAAGCCTTTAGTGCATGCCGCCCGACCGGCACGATGCGGTCCTTGTTGCCCTTGCCGGTCACGCGAACCGTCGCGTCGTGCATGTCCACGTCACCCAGGTTCAGGTCGATGAGCTCGGCGAGGCGCAGACCCGACGAGTACAGCAACTCGAGCATGGCCCGATCGCGATCGACGATGGCGCCGTCGCCGGGAATGGCCAGCAGGCGAGCCATGCGGTCGGCATCGAGATTCCCGGGTAGCCGTTTCTTGGCTTTCGGGGCCGACACGGACGAAACTGGGTTTTTGTCGACTTCTTTTTCCCGGATCAGGTAGCGAAAAAACGTGCGGGCAGCAGACAGGCGCCGCTGAATGCTGCGGGCGCTCAAACCTTTGCGGTAACAGGCGGCGGAGAAGGCACGCACGTGCTCACTGTCGAGTTCACCCCAGCTGCCGACTCCTGAACGCTCGCAATAGTCCACCAGCCTCTCGAGGTCCCGGCGGTAGTTTTTGCAGGTGAGAGGCGACAAGCGGCGCTCATACTCGAGATGCCGGATGAACCGATCAATCCAGCCGGCGTCATTCATGGGAGGCGCGCCTAGAAGCGCTTTAGCGACCCTGTCACGAGACCACCGAGCCGCGTCAGGAAGTCGATGCTCATACCCGGGTGGAAACGGTCGCTGTCGATGCTGCCGACGGCTAAAAAGCCCATTTCGGCGCCGTCACCGAGCGGCACCAGTGCGGCCGAGCCGATGTCGTCGGCGTCGTTTCGGAACAGGAATTCGCGCTGCGAATCGCGGATCTTGCCGCAGCGCGCGCTGTTCCCATTAAGGAACGTGCCAAACGGCTTGAGCGATACGTCGTCTTTCTTCACGACACGGAAAAAACGACCGACATCGATATCGTCGAACGCCTCCGGATCGCGGAACAGCACCAGCACAGCCTGGTCTGCACCGAAACCCGAGCGCAGCGCCTCTTCGACGGCAACGATGGTCTGGTGCAGGTCCTTTGTTGCGAGCAGCTGCAGCGCGAGTTCATGAATCTTTGCGGCGAGCACATCGTTCTCGCGTGCGACCTGGATGAGCTCCTTGAGCTTGCGTTCGAGCTTCAGCTCCTTTTGCCGCAGGACCGATACCTGTCGCTCCACGAGCGATACGGCGCCGCCGCTGGCATGGGGCAGATGCAGTGAGCTGAGCAGCGTCGAGTGACGCTCGAAAAAGTCGGGATGGGCGGCCAGGAAATCATGGATCGCCTGTTCTGACAGTTCTTCCTCGACGAATTCGGCTTTGCGTTGGGTGCTCATAAGTCCATGATACCTTCAGAAATATACTCTGCATTTCCCGTGAGCCAGACCGGCTCCGAGCCACCGCGCCAGCTTACCACGACTTGGCCACCGGGCAGCCGTACATCGACAGCCTCGTCGAGCAGGCCGAGGTTCTGGCCTGTCACCACGGCGGCACAGGCTCCAGTGCCGCACGCGGCCGTCTCGCCGACGCCGCGCTCGAAAACGCGCAGGTCCATGCGGCGCCGGTCATGAATATGGGCAAATCCGACGTTGGTGCGCTCGGGAAATCGTTCGTGGCGCTCGAGCAGTGCCCCCAGTTCGTCTACAGGTGCGGCGTCGACATCGTCCACGTGCAGAACGCAGTGTGGATTGCCCATCGACACGACGCAGGCATCGACTTCGGCGTCGCCCGCGGTAATCGTGTAGCGAGATGCGCGCCGCTCCGCGACAAAGGGTATCCGCCCGGGCTCGAACTCTGGCGTTCCCATACTGACGGCGACGAGGCCGTCATCGTCCACGCGGGCATCAACCGGGCCGGCCGGGCTGAGCAGGGTGAACGCCTGGGCATGTCCGTTTTCATTGGCGAGATGGCTCGCGACACAGCGCACGCCGTTGCCGCATTGCTGAACCTCGGAGCCGTCGCGGTTGAAAATGCGATAGCGAGCGGCGATCGCCGGGTCATCACACGCTTCGATCCACATGAGTTGGTCGAACCCCGGTCCGGTTGCCGCATCGCCAAGTTCGCGCAGCTGCTCTGGTGATGGTGGCGAGCCGCCACCATGGCGTCGATCGACCACCAGGATCAGGTTTCCTGTGCCATGCATTTTCGTGTAATTAACGTTCATAAATTTTGTCGCGCGTGGCGTTTTCATACCGAATGGACTTTTGTAGTCGGCGTCTGTAGTTTACATAAACCGGTAACTAATCGACCGATAACCAACTTAACAACACTGCCCTTGGAGAGAGCGTCATGCGGCACATAATGGTTATGAATGCGAAGGGTGGTTGCGGGAAAAGCACCCTCGCAACCAACATAGCATCCTACTTTGCAAACGAAGGCGCCACCGTCGCCTTAGCCGACTACGACCCGCAACGGTCGAGCCTTGACTGGCTCGAACGGCGCCCGGAAAACCGGCCGGCGATTGCCGCCGTCGCCGGGTTCGAAGACGGGTTGCGCCATGCGCCGCGCAATGCCGACATCCTGGTGATCGACGCCCCGGCGCGTTCGCATGGCAAAGAGCTGATAAATCTCGTAGCGCACGCTGAGACGATCGTCGTCCCGGTACTGCCGTCGACGATCGACATGCAGGCCACGACTACGTTCCTCGAGGAACTCAGGAATGTCGGCAAAATCGAGCGCAAGCAGGCAAAGCTGGGCCTGGTTGCCAATCGCGTGCGCGACAACACGCTGATCTTCGATGACCTCGACGAGTACCTGACCAAGGCAAGAACGCCCTACGTCGCCGCGCTGCGCGAGGCACAGAATTACGTGCGCGCCTATACGCGTGGCCTGGGTATCTTCGAGTTGCCGGAATACCTCGCCTGGCCCGACTGGGATGAGTGGGAACCGGTGACGGCCTGGCTCAGGAGCAAACGCTCGCAGCCTTAGTGTCCTGTTTGCGTAGTTCGCATACTCTCAGAAACCCTGCCAAGCG
>SHLT01000139.1 GCA_004282875.1 Chromatiales bacterium
TCCCTCGGCATGCACTCGGAGTTTCGCGACCCACGTCGAAGCCATGTCACCCCCGGTGTGGCGTCTAGTGTAGGGGCTAATGGCACAAAAACAATGCGCTAGCGTCGAAATTTTGCAAAATATATTGAAGAAACAACTTTAATAAAAGCGCATAAGTGACTGATTAACAATCAATGTTTCAGGATTCTCTCTTTCTGACGCTGCCAGTCACGGTCTTTCTTGTCGACGCGCTTGTCGTGTTGTTTCTTGCCTTTTGCCAGCCCGATATTGAGTTTCGCCTTACCCTTGAACCAGTGCAGGTCCAGTGGCACGAGCGCATAGCCCTTGCGCTCCACGGCCCCGGTCAGTCGATCCAGTTCGTAGCGGTGTAACAGCAGCTTGCGGGCGCGGGTCGGGTCCGCCTTGAGATGCGTGGAGGTTGTTTTGAGCGGGGCGAAGTGGGCTCCGACGAGCCAGGCTTCGCCGTTCCGCAAGTTAACATAAGCTTCGGTCAGCTGGGCATTGCCCGCGCGCAGGCTTTTCACCTCCCATCCCTCGAGCGCCAGGCCGGCCTCAAAGCGATCTTCGATGAAATAGTCGTGGCGAGCCCGTCGATTGACGGCAATCATGTCGCCTGCCGGTTTCTTGCTCTTTTTCTTGCCCATGTAAATGTTGGCCGATGTGTTTGTTCGCGGCGCGATTATACGGGCAAAGCGTTGTATGGCACCGTGATTTGTATAAGAATCGCTCGATAATCGGGGGAATAGAGAAAAAAATGCTCAGCAATCAGCCTGATGGCGGCAAGCGAAGCTCGTTGCACGGCCACTGGTCATCGAGGATGGCCTTTATTCTTGCCGTTACCGGCTCTGCCGTGGGCCTGGGCAACATCTGGAAATTTCCCTACATCGCCGGTCAGAACGGTGGCGGCGCATTTGTCCTGGTGTATCTCGTCTGCGTCATTGTGATCGGCATGCCGGTCATGATGTCCGAAATCCTCATCGGTCGGCGAGGGCGCCGTAACCCGGTTGCCACGATGAAGCTGCTCGGCGAGGAGGAAGGCAGTTCATCGAGGTGGGGCTGGGTTGGCGGCATGGGTGTCGTTGCCGGAATCTTCATACTGTCTTATTACAGCGTGATCGCCGGCTGGACGCTGGCCTACGTCGTCAAGAGCGCCACCGGCACGTTTGCCGGGGCGTCACCTGAGGCCGTCGGCGCGGCGTTTGACGGGTTTGTGGGGGACTGGCGCCTCGTGGCGCTGTGCCACACGATCTTCATGGCGCTGACCGTTTTCGTTGTCGCGCGCGGCGTGGAACGCGGGCTCGAGCAGGCCGTGCGTTTCATGGTGCCGGCTCTGCTGCTTCTCATGCTGGTGCTGCTTGGCTATTCGATCTCGACAGGCTACTTCGGTCAGGGCGTGGCGTTCATGTTTACGCCCGATTTTGAACGCTTGACCTGGGGCAGCGTGCTCGCGGCACTTGGCCAGGCATTCTTCACGCTGAGCATCGGCATGGGCGCGGTGATGGCCTACGGCGCCTACCTGCCCGAGGAAACGTCGATTACGGGCGCGTCAGCGGCTGTCGTGACCGCGGACACCGGCATCGCGATCCTTGCCGGACTGGCGATCTTTCCGCTCGTGTTCGCAAACGGGCTGACGCCGGCCGACGGTCCGGGGCTGGTCTTCAACACGTTGCCGCTCGCGTTCGGCCAGATGTCGGGCGGTGTGTTCTTCTCGACAATCTTCTTCATCTTGCTGTCGTTTGCCGCCTGGACGTCGGCCATTGGGCTCATGGAGCCTGCCGTGGCGTGGATCGTGGAACGATTTCACAAGACCCGGGCGCAGGCCTGCATCGGTGTCGGCCTGCTCATCTGGACCCTGGGCTTTGGTTCGGTGCTGTCGTTCAACGTGCTGGCCGATACCACCTTCCTGGCCGGGACGATCTTCGACAACGTCGATTTCCTGACGAGCAATATTATGTTGCCTCTGGGTGGCCTGCTCATCGCTGTATTTGCCGGATGGGTAATGTGCCGCAACTCGACGTCGGATGAGCTGGGCAACTCGGGGACCTTGTTCAGGGTTTGGCGAGTGCTGGCACGGTTTGTGGCCCCCATCGGTATCCTCTTTGTCCTGCTGAAAGCGATTGGCCTGCTTGACTTGATTGCCGGGTTCTTCGGCTGAGGTCACTCCTGGCAAATGCGCAAAGTCAGCCGTAGCGCGCTCGTCCCGTATTCGGCCGCCCAGATGTACGAGCTCGTCAAGGACGTTGAGCAGTACCCGTCATTTCTGCCCTGGTGCAATGATGCCGAAGTACACATTCGCGGCGACGACTTCATCGAGGCCTCGCTCGAGTTGCACCGCGGGCGTATCAGCAAGCGTTTCAGGACTCGCAACGTGTTTCGAGAAAACGAATCGCTGGGAATCGCGCTGGTCGGAGGGCCGTTTCGACACATGTCGGGTGGCTGGACGTTCGCGCAGCTGGGTGACGCGGGGAGCAAGGTGACGCTCGAACTGGAGTTCGAGTTTGAAAGCCGGGCGACCGACGTGATTTTCGGGCGCTTCTTCGAGCACACCTGCAACGCGCTGGTCGATTCATTCACACAGCGTGCGGCGAACATTTATGCAGGTTGAGATTGTCTTTGCACTGCCGTCGCGGCAGTACCTCAAGCAAGTACTTGTGAATGACGGCGCTACGGTCGCCGACGTGATTCTCGCCAGTCGTATCGCTTCGCAATTTCCTGAGCACGAACTTGACGAACTGCAGGCCGGCATCTGGGGCCAGCCTGTTGATCGCACACACCGGGTGAAGGAGGGAGACCGGGTCGAGCTGTTCCGGCCGCTGGAGATGGACCCGCGCGAGGCGCGCCGGCTAAAGGCCGGGATTTAGCTCCTGGTCCTTGCGGATTTCACTGACGATATCGTCCTCGAAGAAGACCGAGACCCAGCGCTTGAACGCGGCATCATTTCGGCCGAGTTTCAGGAAGTAAACGTAGTCCCAGCGCTCCTTGTTGAACGGATCGTCGATCATCGGCGTGCCAAGCAGGAAGCGGACTTGAACCTTGGTCATCCCGACTTCAAGCTGCGCGAGATCTTCTTCCTTGACCAGGTTTCCCTGCGAGATCGAGGCGCGATAGACGCAGCCGCTGCTGATCGCCAGCGCGAAAGTCATGAGAAGAAGTGCGATCCATTTGCGGTTAATCATAGAGTCCGGCTGCCACCTGCGTCATAATAGGCGCGCATCATACCTTGAAAGAGTTTGTTCATGCAGCAACGAAAAGAACTTCGCAAAGCAGGGCTGAAAATCACGCTGCCGCGCCTGAAGATCCTTGAAATCCTCGAGGTGGCGAAGTCTCGCCACATGAGCGCTGAGGATATCTACAAGCAGCTGCTGCAGTCAGGCGAGGATATTGGCCTGGCCACGGTTTACCGCGTTTTGACCCAGTTTGAGGCCGCCGGCCTCGTGACACGCCACAATTTCGAGGGCGGGCATTCAGTCTTCGAACTCGATGACGGGGATCACCACGATCATATGGTCTGCGTCGAAACGGGTGACGTGGTCGAGTTCGTGAGTGAGGAAATCGAGCGACTGCAGCACGAGGTGGCGGAAAAGTACGGTTACGAGCTCATTGATCACAGCCTCGTTCTCTACGTGAAGAACAAGGGCAGCGCCTCGGACGATTGATCAGGCTCGCTTCTTGCGAGCGCCGGCCAGCATTTCGGCCGCATGCTCCAGCGTCTTGCGCGTAATCTCGACGCCACCCAGCATTCTTGCCAGTTCCTCGGTGCGTTCGTCCTTGCCGAGCGGGTGCACGCGGGTTCGAGTCGATTTCCCATCGGAAACCTTGCTGATGCGGAAATGCTGGTCCGCGAGACTCGCGACCTGGGGCAAGTGCGTCACGCAGAGCACCTGGCGATTCGCTCCCAGTTCCTGCAGCCGGCGACCCACCATCTCGGCGACACCGCCGCCGACACCGCTGTCCACTTCGTCAAACACCATCGTAGGAATAGCGCTGCCGTCGCTGGCTATCACCTGGATCGCAAGACTCATGCGGGACAGCTCTCCGCCGGACGCTATCTTGGCCAGTGACTGCGCCGGCTGGCCGGGGTTGGCGCTGATCAGAAATTCGACCCGATCAAGTCCCCACGGCCTTGCGGCGTCCTCGGATAGCGCCTCCAAAGACACCCTGAACTCGCCGCCGGGCATGCCGAGGCCATGCATCGCCTGCGTCACCGCATCCTGGAAGGCGGCCGCCGCTTTGGCACGCGCACGGGACAGCTTGCGTGCCAGTTTCAGGAAGGCGTCCCTGGCAGCATTTGCCTGTTCCTCCAGCTCTTTTCCGCGCTCCTCGGCGTGACTGAGATCGTCGTGCTCGGTTCGCAGTCGCTCGGCCAGATCGGGCAATTCCTCGCTGCTGACGCGGTGCTTGCGCGAGATGGTCTGGATCGCGTCGAGCCGCTCCTCGACCCAGTCGCGACGCGCGGGATCCATGTCCAGCGTGTCACTGTAGCGGCGCAGCGAATCGGCTGCCTCGGTGAGCTGAATGCCGGCGCCATTGAGCATTTCCACGGCGGGCCCGAGCGCCTCGTCGATCTCGGCCAGCGCTTCAATCGCGCGCAGCGCGTCGGCAACGAGGCTGTTCGCATTCCCCGTATCGCTGTCAAAGATTTCATCGAGCGCCGTGGCGACGCCTTCAGCGAGTTTGCCGCTGTTTTGCAGCTTCTGCCGCTCGGCGTTGAGTTCGTCAACCTCACCGGCCGCAAGGCCCAGCGACTCAAGCTCCTGCAACTGGAAGGACAACAGGTCGAGACGCGAGGCGCGGTCGGCCTCGGCGCTCGTCAGTTCTTCAAGGCGTTCCGCGAGCGAACGCCACTCGATGTAGCGCGTCGCCAAGTCCGCACGCTGGTCAAGCAGCCCGCCGAAGTGGTCCAGCAGGTCGCGCTGTATGGCGGGTTTGCCCAGTGACTGGTGAAAGTGCTGGCCGTGAATATCGAGAAGCAGCTCACCAATCGCCTTCAGCTGCGAAATCGGCACCGAGTTCCCGTTAATAAAGGCACGCGAGCGCCCATCGGCATTGATTACGCGCCGCAACAGGCATTCGTCATCGAGGTCGAGCGCCTGCTCCTCGAGCCATGCAGCGACCGCGGGCAATGCGGACACGTCAAACTCGGCCGCAAACTCTGCGCGCCGGGCGCCATTACGAACGAGCTGGGCACTCCCACGTTCGCCCAGCACGAGCCCCAGCGAGTCCACGAGAATGGACTTGCCGGCGCCGGTTTCACCGGTCAGCACGGTCATCCCCGATTCGAACTCGATATCGATCTGGTCGACGATCGCGAAATCGCGTACCTGCAGGTTCATCAACATCCTAGGAATCCGGTGTCTTGTTGCCGCGTTTGCGGCTGTCACGTCCCCAGAAAAGCTTGGAACGCAGAATGCCGTAGAAGTCATGACCCGGCGGGTGCAACAGCGTAATGCGCTGCCGGGCCGCCGCAACTCTCAGTATGTCGCCCGGTCTGAGAGTACCCAGGTGACTTCCGTCAACCGTAAGTTCGGCGCGGGAATCGTCGCGCTCTAACAAAACGATCTCGATCTCCTGGGTGGCCGGGATAACGATAGGCCGGTCCGTCAGTGTATGCGGACAAATCGGCACCAGCGCTACGGCGTCCAGCTGGGGCTCGATAATTGGGCCGCCGCAGCTCAGGGCATAGGCGGTTGAGCCCGTCGGTGTTGCACAAATCAGACCGTCACCCGAGTGCGTGTTGACGTACTGGCCGGCGACGCTGGTCGCAAAGTCGACCATACCGCTGGCACCGCGGCGCTGGATCACGACGTCATTGAGGCCGTAGGCGATGTGCTCGTCACCGTTTGCCGTTGACAGGCGAGCCTTGAGCAACAGCCTCGTGTCTTTCAGGTAGTTGCCGGCAAGCACCTGCTCGACGCTGGCAAGCATCGCGTCGGGCGTAATGTCGGCGAGAAATCCCAGGCGTCCACGGTTGACCCCCAGGATGGGCGTACCGGACTCCCGCGCCAGGCGGCTCGCATACAGCATGGTGCCGTCGCCGCCGATAGCGATAGCCAGGTCCGCCGAGTCGCACAGCGCTTCCTCGGCCACACGCGTTACCGGCAGATCGAGCGCCAGGTTTTCGGCGGCCACAACGCTGATTCCGGCTTTAGTCAAATAGCTGGCCAATGTCTGCATCGGTCCTGCGACGCGCGCATCAGTCTGTCTGCCTACGAGGGCGATGTTCCGGAACTGAGTTTCCATAGGCTGATTGTTGCAGACCCTTGACCGACCGCCAAGCCGTTGCTAGCGTTTCTTTCGAATGTCGGCAGAAGCGTCCAAACCAGTACCCAACGATCGCGGTCAACACTTGTTGCGCGTGCTGATCCAGCGGTATATCCGCGACGGCCATCCTGTTGGGTCGCGAACCCTGTCAAAAGACTCTGGGCTGGACCTCAGTCCTGCGACCATTCGCAACGTCATGGCTGACCTGGAGGAGATGGGCCTCGTGTCCGCTCCGCACACCTCGGCCGGTCGCGTGCCTACGCCACAGGGTTACCGCATGTTCGTGGATACACTCGTGCGTTACCGGCAGCCCGGTGACAGCGATATCCAGCGCATCCGCATGCAGCTGAAAGGGGAGTTTGAAAGCGCGGGCGCGCTAGTCAGTTCGGTCTCGAGCATGCTGTCCGATTTCACGAGGATGGCCGGTGTGGTCACGGTGCCCCGAGCCCCCAAGGTCGCTTTACGGCAGATCGAGTTCCTGCCGTTGTCCGAGAATCGCGTGCTGGTGATCCTCGTCGTCAATGACACGGATGTGCAAAACCGTATTCTGCATACCGATCGCAATTACACGGCGTCGGAGCTGCAAAAGGCCCAGAACTTCATCAATGAACACTATGCGGGCACCGACCTGCATACCGTGCGTGAAAAGCTGCTCAAGGACCTCGACCAGACGCGCGATTCGATGAACCAGGCCATGCACGACATCATCGCTGTCGCGCACGCGGCGATGGACAAGGCCGAGCATCCGGACGAGGAATACGTGCTGGCCGGCGAAACCAACCTGATGAGCTTTGCCGAGCTCTCGGACGTCGATACCCTGCGGCGGCTGTTCGACGCGTTCTCCCACAAGCGCCTGATACTGGACCTCCTGGACCGCAGCATCAACGCCGATGGCGTCCGGATTTTTATCGGCGAGGAGTCGGGTTACGGCATCCTCGACGACTGCAGTGTGGTCACGGCGCCGTATCGGGT
>SHLT01000140.1 GCA_004282875.1 Chromatiales bacterium
GTGCATCTTCTTTCCACTCGGGGCCATGGCAGCTATAGCAGGACGGCTCGCTGTGATGACCACCCTCAAGCGTCGCGCCATGGCATTCGGTGCATTCGTTGGTGTACGGGTAGTCCATCCCTGGTGCATGGAACGCGATAAGGCCGTCGTCTTTCTCGATCTTGTTGTGATCGGCCGGCACCTCGTCGTCGTGACCTCCACCACTTTGTCCGTCCACGCCAAGCGTGAACGAACTCATATCGGCGGTTTGCGACAGGTTCGTGGTCTTCCAGGTAACACCATCATCCAGGCTGATGCCTGCGAAGGTGTCCATGAAGCTGTGCGCAAAGGCCGTGTCGTCAACGGGAACCGTGGGCCCGTAGATAGAGACGCTGACAAGGGGTTTCGCGAAACCCAGGTCTTCTACGTCAAGCAAATCGACATTGTTGTAGTCCACAGGCCCGATCAAACCGCTGGCGGCCTGGGACGGCACGTAAAACTTCATCATGTCGATAAATGCGTGCTCGGCATCGGCCACGTTGTGCCCGATGGCCTCCGGCAATACCGTTAGCTGATTATCGGTGTTGCCGCCGGTCATCTCCTTGAGCGTTTTTTCTCCATCGTCTGCGGTGGCTGTGGTCATACAGGCCATTGCCAGGGCTGACGCTATTAATGTCGGCCATCGAATCTTCACGATCTCCTCCCGCGAGTTTTATCTTGTTTTATTGAATCAGCACAGACTTGCTGACGTTGGGAGAGATCCTGCTCCCGGAAGAAGCCAATTTGAATTGGATGTTCCTCGTAACGACCTGTGGCTACCCACACGCGTGCTGCAGGCGTAGAAGTTGCTCGACCAGCATGCCGTCAATGAAGGGTTTTTCGATTACGCTGACGCGGCTTGAACTGCGCGCCGCTTCGATCAACTCTGGCGAGGACGTACTGACGAACAGCAGCACGGGAACGTGCGCGAATCCGTTGCTCAGCCGCTGCAACAGCGCCGGGCCGCTAAGCCCAGGCAAGTCCGCATCGACCAGCAGGCAGCAATGGCCATTACATGTTCGGGGTTGCGACTCAAGGAACGACTCGGCATCGGGGTAATAACATACCTGCATCCCGTATGTACCCAGTAAGGTCAGCAGCCCGTCCGCAATGGCCGGGTCCGGGTCCACGACGTGCACTACAAACCTGTCATGTCTCAACAGCCGCTACTCGCATCGGAACGAACCAGGTTGCGGAGTATCGCCCGACGTCGGGGTTTGAGAAATTGGGACTACCTCGTAATAGGCTGCGGCTCCCACGCGAGGCGAGACAGGCAGAGAATCAGGCCGCCAGGATCAGTTCCGCTTCAATCTTGATTCGAACAAGCTGCGCGAGTGTTTTCACGCCGAGCTTCTTCATCACGTGTCCGCGATGAACTTCGACAGTCCTTTCGCTGATGCCGAGATCTGCAGCAATGACCTTGTTCATCTCGCCATCGGCGACCCGTTTAAAGACCTCCCACTCGCGATCCGTTAGGACGGCGAGTCGCTCCTCGACGGCTTTGCGATCCGTAGCCTGCTTGCGGACAGTGTCGTCGACCGCCAGTGCCTCATTGATGCGATCGAGCAAGCCGTGCTCGCGAAACGGTTTGCGAATGAAATCCACCGCCCCGCGGCGCATGGCCTCGACGGCCATCGGTATGTCGCCATGGCCTGTTATGAAGATGATCGGCAACCTGGAGCCCATCTCGATCAGTTTTTCCTGCAGGTCGAGCCCGGTCATGCGCGGCATACGAATGTCCAGCACCAGGCAGCCTCGGGTCTCCTCATCGTAGGCCTCAAGGAAGTCGCTCGCCGATGCGAACAGCTCACACGGCTGTCCCACCGTCGCCAACAGGAGGCTCAGGCCGTCACGTACACCTTCGTCATCATCAACGACATACACTGTCTGCTTAACGTCCATTGTGGCTCTCTTTCTCCGACGCAGGAATGGTGAACCAGAATCTCGCGCCGCAGGATTCGGTGTTGCAGAAATCTATGCGTCCGCCATGCGCCCTGATAATTGCCTGGCTTATCGATAAACCCATACCCATGCCCGACTTCTTGGTCGTCGAGAACGGCGTGAAGAGCTTGTCCATTCGATTCCTCGGGACTCCGCCGCCGCAATCGGTCACCGCCACTTCAATCTCTTTGTGGTCGTTGAGGCGCGTGGCAATATTAATCGGACATCCTTTGCGTTCGTCAAATGCAATCATGGCCTCCATGCCGTTACGTAGCAGGTTGAGTGCCACCTGCTGAATCTGCACGCCGTCGACCAGGATCGGCGGCAGATCGGTGCCCCGATCGAACTCGATCTGGATGTCGTAGATCCTGGCCTCGGATTCGGCCAGCCTTACCGTGCTTTCGATCAACTCGTTGCAGTCGACCAGCTCTTTAAGATTCTCGCCCTGCCGGGCCATCGACTGCATGCGTTCAACAACCTCCGCCGCGCGCAGCGCATGTTCGTTCAGCTTGAAGCAGACTTCGTCCATCTTATCGAACTGCCCCGCCTCCACGAGACGTTTGCCGGCCTGCGAGAACAGCGAAATAGCGGTCAGTGGCTGATTGATTTCATGCGCGATGCCCGCCGCCATTTCACCGAGCGTGCTGAGCCGTGAGACATGGGCCATGCGTTCGCGATGATCCCTCGCCTCCTCCGCTGCCTGCTTGTGTTCAGTAATGTCGTGGCTCTCGCACAAGAGGAATACGACCTCGCCAAGCTTGTCCATGATCGGACGAATTGAAAGGTTGAGAATACCCAGCTCGCCGTCTTTTCGGGGCTTGGTTACCTCGAACTGGAGGGACTCTCCCTGGGACGCCGCCTGGATCGCATACTTCATGCGTTGCTGCAGCTCCGGCGAGTGCGTCCACCAGGGCGTCGCCCAGAATTCGCGGCCGATAACCTGGTCGCGTTGCAGGCCGGTAAAATCCAGCGACCTCTGATTCGCCTCCAGCACGATGCCCGCGGGACTCAGGATGGCAACCAGCTGCAGGCGCTGGTCGAATACCGCCCGGAAACGCCTCTCCGTGGCTCTTAGAGACTCTTCGGCGGCCTTCTGCTCCGAGACATCACGAATAATTCCCGCGAAACAGCGTTCGCCGCCGAGCGAGACCTCACTGGCAGCAAGATGAATCGGAAACACCGACCCGTTCTTGCGACGCGCTGTCACTTCCCGACCCGTGCCGATGATGCTCGCTTTACCTGTTTCGAAGAATCGCGTGACGTGCTGAGCGTGTTGGTTGCGGTATTGCTCCGGTATCAGCACGTGGACGTCCTGGCCGACAATCTCTTTCTCGGAATAGCCAAACATCTTTTCGGCGGCGCGATTGAATGACTCGATCTGTCCCTTCGCATTCACCGTGACAATACCTTCGGCCGCGGTGGCCACGATGGCTTTGGAGTACGCCTCCGACTGGGCCAGCGCCGCCTCCTGCTGCCGATGCTCGAGTTCTGAGGAAACACGCACCGCGGCCATGGCGACCAGGGCGGAGGCCATTTCGGGATCGCCTAATGGGCTGGCTCCGAATACGCACAGCTGACCTATCCTTTCGCCCCCGTGACCCACGATCGGGCTGCCGACAAAACTCTGGCAACCGTATCCCAGGCTCGATTCGTCCAGTGTGTACCGCTCACCCAGGGCACAATCGACAACCTGGGTCCCGTCCCGCATAACCATGGCGCAGGGGGTTCCATTGATCTTGTATTCTCGCGCCGGGCCGCGCTTGTCGTCCTCCCAGGAAGCGACCGTTCGGGACACGCCCTGATCGACAACCTCGGTAACATAGGCGCGCCGGGCGCCCAGCAGCGCTGTCAGGTTGGCCAGCAACTTATGTAACAGATCGTCGGTGGTGGCCCCGGGGACCGTCGTCGCCAGTTCCAGAACCTGTTGGGACGGCTTCATGACCGTACATGGTAGCGACTAGTGCCTGTCGCCCCAATTGCGGTCAGCCACACTAGCCTAAGGGCTGGCACGTAGCGCTACCGGGTCAGATATCGATGTTTTAACCTCGGATTCCGGCCATAATTATGCCGATGGAAAAACACCTGACACGCGAATTTCGCACCATGGGCAAGATGGTTGGTATTTACTGTTCGGCCCATCACGGCGCCCGGGACCTGTGCGAGGACTGCGCCAGATTCCTCGACTACGCCGAGGTGCGCCTCGAAAAATGCCCGTATGGCGAGGACAAACCCACCTGCGCCAACTGCCCGGTGCATTGTTACAAAACCGAGTATCGGGAACAGGCGAAGCGCATCATGCGGTATGCAGGCCCGCGGATGCTGCTGCGCCACCCTGTCCTGACCATTTCTCATTACATCGATGGTCGCCGCCGCGCCAGACACCCGCGCGAACTCTCACGCGAAGAGCGGCTGCGCAAGTCCTCGGGCGATTAGTCTTCGCACGGTCAACAAGGGCCGGGGCGCCCTGGCCCGTTCACCGTAACAGCGTAGGTAGTTCTGTCGGTTGGCAGCTGCCGCGCATCTGATTGATAATCAATAGGATCATGACGACACGAGCAAACAAGGCAGGAGCTCTCGAAGCCCCATCCCTGCACTGGCCACCGCCAGGCGCGGAGTCAACCATCGTGCGACTCGAGGGTCTCGACCCCTGGCATGGTGCATCGCAGGTCGACGATGTGTTTGACCGTCGCCTGCTGTGGGCCGGCGATGGCGGTCGAACGCGTTTCGCGGCCCTGGGCGAACGCCGCAGCGTTCGCTTCGATGAACTCCGCAGCGCGACCAGCGCGGCTGCCGAGGAGCTCGAACTGCCCGCAGCCCGAGCACGACAACTGCCGCTGGGCCTGTTTGTGCTCGGCGAAACTGACGAGCGCCCGGGCGCCTTCGATTGCGGAGAAGGCGAGACGCGGCGACATTGCTGGACGCCGCAGGCGCTCCTGGTCGCGGATGGCAATGCGACGTTGCTGTATTGCGCGGACTCGACGCTGCGGCGAAACCTCGCGCAGCGCCTTGAATCGCGGCAGCCGTCACGGGTGCCGTGTGGCTATGCGCCCGAGCTCCAGGAATCACCACTCGATACGCGCGCCACCTGGGCCGACCGGGTCGAGCGGGCACTCGCACAAATCCGGCAGGGCACCCTGGAAAAACTCGTGGTCAGCCGGCGCCTGGTCTTCGAATCCGGCTGCGGGCCGTTTTCTCCCTGGGAAAGCACCTGGGAGGCCAGCCGCGCCAAGGGACGAATCGGCTTCTCCATCAGCCTTGACCGTGGCAAATCCATGTTCATTGGCGCGACGCCCGAGACCTTGCTGAAAATCCAGGACGGCTCGATGACAACGCACGCCCTGGCGGGGACTCTCGCGCGCGATGCCTCACTCGAGGACTTCCTGGCATCGAGCAAACTGGCCAGGGAACATACACTTGTCTCGGATGGCCTGGTCGCAAAGCTGAGTCCGCTGGTCAGCAACGTCCGGCCCGGCCCGCTTCGCGTGCGGCGCTCCGGCCTCGTCAGCCACCTGGAGACGCCCTTGTCAGGAGACCTGCGCGAGGGTGTCGATCCGCTGCAGATCCTTGCGGACCTTCATCCCACCGCCGCGATCGGTGGACTGCCGCAACGGGCGGCCCAGGCTGCATTGCGTAATATCGAACCCTACAGCCGAGGCTGGTTTGCCGCCCCGTTTGGCTGGCTGGCGGCCAACGGCAATCTGCACGCCGGTATCGCGATTCGGTCGGTCTGGGTTTCAGCCGGGCGTGCTGTCGCACTGGCCGGGGCCGGAGTTGTCGAGGGCTCGGTGGCCGAGGAAGAATGGGCGGAGACGGAGAGCAAGTTCGACAATATGCGGGCCGTCATTCGTGGAAACAATTTTGGACCGTGACAATCCCGCAAGTCGCAATGCCCGGTTCTCCCACGCGGCGATAGCCCGGTTGGTCGCCGGCAGCTGCGCCGGTTTTGTCATTTCTCCGGGTTCTCGGCATACACCGCTGGTCATGGCAGCGGCGCACGCCGGCGTGCGGACCGAGGTGGTACTCGACGAACGCAGCGCCGGATTCCTCGCGTTGGGCTGGGCCAAGGCCGCACAAGCGCCGGTCGCATTAATGTGCACGTCGGGCACGGCCGGCGCGCACTACCTGCCAGCCGTTATCGAGGCCTGGGAGACCGGCGTGCCGCTGGTCCTGATCACCACGGACCGACCGCCTGAACACCTCGGAATAGGCGCGCCACAGACGACCAGGCAGGACGGTTTTTTTGCCCACCACGTCAAAGGCCAGTGCATTATCGGCGCCGCCGACGACGCGTCCGCAATGGGCGATCTCGAGGGAGTCGACGAGCTGCTGGTGCTGGCGCGGGCAGGCAAACCCGGCCCTGTGCAGATCAATATCGGCTTTCGCGAACCACTGTGGGAGGCGACGCCGACACCGCTCACCCTGCAGGACACCATGTCGCCGACGGCGACGATTGATCCTGAACCCGACCCTGTAATCAGGTTTCCTGATGCGCCGCAAGGCATCCTCGCCGTTGGCCCGGTGCAGGAATCCCGGCCCGACGCGGCGGCAGCCGTGCAGGCGCTCGTGGCGCTGGCCCGGGACCGCGGCTGGCCGGTCCTGGCTGACATCGCTTCGGGACTCCGGCAGCACGCGCCGCCGGCGTCGACGCTCGTTCACGGATCTGACCTGTTCCTGCGCTCCGAGGCCGCTCGCGCGGCGCTTCGGCCGCAGCTCGTGCTGCACGTCGGACGCATGCCAACGTCCAAAACCCTGTTTACCTGGTTGCAGCAGCTCGAAGACGACAACGTAGAGGTCGTCCATTTGAGCACCGACGGCCAGGCGCACTCGCTGGGACATTCACCGCGCGTCGTTGCCACAAACTGGCAGCAGCTGCGTGTGAGCTGCCGCGCGGCCGCGTCGACGGGACGAGGCAACGGTGACTGGATGCGCCGCTGGCAAGATGCCCAGCGCCTCACCCATTCGGCCATTGACGATGCTGCCACGGACGCGGGCCTGTGGGAGGGAACGGTCGCACGCGTGGCAAGTCGCATGCCGGCGGGGTCGAGCCTGGTGCTGGGATCCGGCATGCCCATACGCGATGCGGACACGTACGTGACGCGGCTTGCGCCGGACACGAATTGCCTGGTCAATCGGGGCGTCAATGGTATTGACGGCCTGCTCGCGACGGCAGCGGGTGTCGCCACACAGGATGCCGCCAGGCCG
>SHLT01000047.1 GCA_004282875.1 Chromatiales bacterium
TGTTCGACAAGACGCTCATGACGAGTTTCTTCATGCCGGCCATTTCGTCGATGGGTGCCGATCCCGGGTATACGGGCGGCAGCCCGATTCTGTTCCAGCACCTGTTCTGGTTCTTCGGCCATCCCGAGGTGTACATCGTGGCCTTGCCGGCTTTCGGCATCGTGTCGGATTTGCTGTCGACGCATGCACGCAAGAACATCTTTGGCTATCGCATGATGGTATGGGCGATCATCGCGATCGGCGGCTTGAGCTTTATTGTCTGGGCGCACCACATGTACGTCTCCGGCATGAACCCGTACTTCGGTTTCTTCTTCGCGACAACGACACTCATCATTGCGGTGCCGACGGCGATCAAGGTCTACAACTGGGTGCTCACGTTGTGGGAAGGCAATATCCACCTGCGCGTACCGATGTTGTTTGCGATCGGTTTTATCTTCACGTTCATCCACGGCGGCCTGACCGGGCTGTTCCTGGGCAACGTAACGATCGACCTGCCCCTATCCGATACCTACTTCGTCGTGGCGCATTTCCACATGGTCATGGGCGTGTCCCCGGTGCTGGTCGTGTTCGGTGCGATCTACCACTGGTGGCCGAAGATTACGGGCAGGATGTACAACGAGACGCTCGGTAAATGGCACTTCTGGATGACCTTCCTCGGCACCTATGCGATCTATCTGCCGATGCACTATCTTGGCTTTGCGGGCGTACCAAGGCGCTATTTCGCCATGGGCAATACCGAGTTCCTGCCCGATTCCGCGCAGGACCTCAACGCCGCAATCACCATTTCCGCGCTGTTCGTGGCGCTGTCGCAGATCCTGTTCTTCATCAACATGATCTGGAGCCTACTGAAAGGGCCGAAGTCGGATCCGAATCCCTGGAATGCGACGACGCTGGAATGGCAAACGCCGGATCATCCGCCGAAACACGGGAACTGGGGCCACGAATTGCCCGAGTGTCATCGTTGGGCGTACGACTACAGCGTTCCTGGTTACGAGGACGATTTTATTCCGCAGAATGTGCCACCCGACAAAGCGCCGGCCGGCCGTGATCACGGAGAAGAGCACTAGTGGAGATCGGCCTCATAGCGCTGGCGTTGATCCTCGCCACCTTGTTGGGGTGGCTGCTCAAGCAGTCGTTTAACACACAGCCCTGGGTGGCGGAGAAGATGAGCGAGACGGCGCATCACGGGCCGCTCGGGGGCAACGCCAACACGCGCCTGATTGCCTTGATGACGCTGCTGGCCGTGGTGACGTCATTCTTTGCCTTGATCCTGAGCGCGTACGCGTTACGCATGGAACTCGGCGACTGGGTGCCGATGACCGAGCCGCAATTGCTGTGGACGAATACCGGCATGCTCATCCTCGCGAGCCTCGCGTTTCAGTGGACGCGCAACGGCGCGGTGAAGGGTATTGCGTCGCGGCTGAAGCCTGGTCTGATCGTGACGGGCGCGCTCACCGCGGGTTTCATAGTCGGCCAGTTTGTCGCCTGGCAGCAGCTGCAGGCGAACGGGCAGTTAATTACCGACAACCCGTCAAATGCATTTTTCTACTTTCTGACCGGCGCGCACGCTGTGCACATCATCGGCGGAATGTACGTGTGGGCGCGCGCGACGACGCGCGTCATGTTGGGGACGGCAGAGGGCAGTGCGATTCGGCGCAGCATCGAGTTGTGCACGATCTACTGGCATTTCCTGTTGCTGGTCTGGCTGATTATTTTTGGTTTGATGCTGGCGACCTGACAAATGACCTGAGGGGGTCTGTATGTCTGAAGCGGTACTGGATGGCGGAGCGCAAGAGGCGCCCGGGAAGAAGGGCCTGGTAGAGGACTGGGCGCGGGACAAGCAGGTCTTTGGCGTGCCCTGGGGCAAGGCCATGATGTGGATCTTCCTGCTCTCCGACACGTTCATCTTCAGCTGCTTCCTCGTCGGCTACATGTCGGTTCGCATTGCCACGACCGACCCCTGGCCCAGTCCGTCGGAAGTCTTCGCATTGCAGGCGTTTGGCTACGACGTGCCGCTGCTACTCATCGCCATCATGACGTTTGTCCTGATTACCTCGTCGGGCACGATGGCGCTTGCTGTCAACATGGGGTATCGAAAGGATCGCAACAAGACTTTCTGGCTCATGCTTGCCACGGCGCTGCTCGGTGCGACGTTCGTCAGCATGCAGGCCTATGAGTGGACGAAGCTGATCTCGGAAGGCGTGCGTCCCTGGGAAAACCCGTTCGGCGCGGCACAGTTCGGCTCGAGCTCCTGGCCCAGTCCGTCGGAAGTCTTCGCATTGCAGGCGTTTGGCTACGACGTGCCGCTGCTACTCATCGCCATCATGACGTTTGTCCTGATTACCTCGTCGGGCACGATGGCGCTTGCTGTCAACATGGGGTATCGAAAGGATCGCAACAAGACTTTCTGGCTCATGCTTGCCACGGCGCTGCTCGGTGCGACGTTCGTCAGCATGCAGGCCTATGAGTGGACGAAGCTGATCTCGGAAGGCGTGCGTCCCTGGGAAAACCCGTTCGGCGCGGCACAGTTCGGCTCGAGCTTCTTCATGATCACGGGCTTCCACGGCATGCACGTGTCGGCCGGCGTGATTTATTTGTTGGTGATCGCCTTCCGGGTGAAGAACGGTTTTTACGAGAAACGCGGCGGCAACTACGAGATCGTCGAGATCACGGGCCTTTACTGGCACTTTGTCGACCTCGTCTGGGTATTCATTTTCGCATTCTTCTACCTCTGGTAAGAGACAGGAGTCAGCGCTATGGCTGAAGAAGGACAACAACATCCGCTGAAGATCTACTGGATCATGTGGGGCGCGCTGTTCGTGCTCAGCGGCTTTTCCTACGCCACGGACTTCATGGACGACGGGGCGGTGCGCACCTTCCTGATCCTGCTTTTCATGATGCTGAAAGCCGGCGGCATCACCTGGATCTTCATGCACATGGGATGGGAGCGGCTCGCGCTCAAAGTGGCCATCCTCGGACCACCGGTCGCCATACTCGTGCTCATCTGGCTTATGTCCCTCGAAGGGCTCTACATTGAGGACACGCGCGTCGAGTACTATGGCGAAAGCACGATGGAACCGGAGACGCCCGGGCATCACTAGGCAGGCGCGAAATGACTTTCAAGAGGCCCGCCAGTCGGGCCTTTTTATTGAGATACACTTCACCGCATGGTTTTCGATCAGACATTCGCCGTGGAGAATTGACTAGTGCACGCCGTAATTTTCGACATAGACGGAACCTTGCTGCACTCTGCCGAAGTTGACGACGCGCTGTACCGCCAGGCCGTGCATGCGGTCCTGGGTGACGTGCAGCTGCGAGCAACGATTAATGACTACCAGTACATTACCGACACCGGCATCCTGCGGCAGATCTTCGAGGACAACGGTATTCCGCGTACCCAGGAACTGCTGGACGAGATACGTTCACAATTCGTCGAATTGCTCGAAAAACACGTCGCCGCGCATGGCCCGTTCCGGGAAATACCGGGCGCGAGGAATCTCCTGCGGACCCTCATCGCATCGCCGGTCCATTCGGTCGCGATGGCAACCGGAGGGTGGCGGCAAAGCGCCGAACTGAAGTTGCGTTCTGCGGGCATACACTTCCCCAATATCCCGCTCGTCACGTCAAACGATCACTACGAGCGTACCGGCATCATGAAGCTGGCCGTGGAGAGCATCGGGGACGCGTTTGAGTCGGTGAGTTACTACGGGGACGGACCCTGGGACCGGGCCGCGTGCGCGGAACTTGGATGGCAATTCGTCGCAGTCGGGACCGAGCTCAAGGGCCTCGAGTCCTATATGGGTCACACGCCGGTCTTTCGCGACATCCGGGCCATGTGCAAAGACGACATGGACGCGATTTTTCACGTTCGCACATCGGTGGTCGAGAACCACATGTCGGAGGAGCAGCTCCGGAAAGCCGGCATTACACGGGAGAGCGTTGCTGACATGCTCGAGCAAGGTGAGCTCAAGGGCTGGTGCGCTCTGGCGGGCGAAGAGGTTGTCGGCTTTTCACTGGCGACCGCTTCCACCCGTGAAGTGAATGCATTGTTCGTGCTGCCCGATCACAGCAGCCGGGGCCTGGGGCAGGCATTGCTCGATATTGCCGTCTTCAACCTGCGTCGTTTTGCGCCGGGCACGGTGCGCCTGCGCACCGATCCGGCGATGCCGGCTTACCGCTTCTATCTGAAACGCGGCTGGAAGGACACGGGTGAGGCCCATGACAGCAGTGACGATGTGTTCCTTGAACTGGAGTAGTTGATGCAAGTGCTGATGAGCCTCGTCGGTGTCGCGACAATTTTCGCGCTCGCTGTCCTGTTGTCCTCGAATCGCCGGGCGATCAGCTTGCGCGTCGTCGGTGGCGCATTTGCAGTCCAGGCAACCGTAGGCGCGATCGTGTTGTACATACCCCAGGGCGGTCTGGTCCTCGACAAAGTCGTGAAGGGCATTCAGTTCGTGATCAACCAGGGCAAGCACGGGATCGATTTCGTGTTCGGCACGCAGTACCAGGAGTCACTGGGATTTACGGTAGCGCTGAACGTCTTGCCCGTCATCGTCTTCTTCGCCGCCCTCATGTCAATGCTCTACTACCTTGGCATCATGCAACGCGTGGTCGGCACGCTTGGCGGATGGCTGCACAAGCTGCTGGGCACGAGCCACACGGAATCCGTCTCCGCCGTATCGAATATTTTTGTCGCGCATACCGACGCACCGCTGGTTGTGCGGCCCTACCTCAAGGGCATGACGCAGTCGGAACTGTTCGCCGTCATGACAGGCGGCTGCGCCACGATCGCGGGCGCCGTCATGATGGGCTACGCCGAGCTGGGCGTGGAGCTCAAGTACCTGATCACGGCGAGTTTCATGGCAGCACCGGGCGGGCTCATGATGGCCAAGATCCTGATACCGGAGACCGTGCCTCACGACGAACGTCCCGAACCCGAAGAGGTCCCGGAGGAGGATCAACCCGTCAATATTTTCGAGGCTATCGGTAATGGCGCAATGACGGGCCTGCAGGTCGCGCTCAGCGTCGGGGCGATGCTGGTCGCGTTTGTGGGCCTGATTTACCTGGTCAACGGTTTGCTCGGCCTGGCCGGTGGGCTGGTCGGGGTCGACGACCTGACAATTCAGTGGATTCTGGGCAAATTGTTCGCCCCGATTGCGTTCCTGCTGGGCGTACCCTGGACCGAAGCAGCAGCGGCCGGAAGCCTCATTGGGCAGAAACTGGTCATCAATGAGTTCGTGGCGTACCTCAGCTTTGTCGAGATCAGGGACGGCCTGACGCCATACACGCAGCTCGTCGTCACATTTGCGCTCTGCGGCTTCGCCAACCTCTCATCCATAGCTATCCTCCTCGGCGGATTGGGCGCCGTGGTGCCGTCCAGGCGCCACGACATTGCAAGACTTGGTCTAAAGGCGGTCATTGGAGGTACACTGGTAAACCTTCTGAATGCGGCACTGGCAGGCTTTTTCTTCGCCCTGCAGTAAACCCAAGGACACTATGGCAAGAGCAATTATTCTCGTTCTGGACTCATTCGGCATCGGCGCCACCGCGGATGCCGACCGCTTTGGTGACGTCGGCTCGGATACCTTCGGCAGCATTGCGCGCGTGCGGGCTGAGGCCGGTCGGCCGCTGACGCTGCCCAATCTTGCACGACTCGGGCTGTTTCATGCGGGTGCTGAAAGTACAGGCGAGTTCGCGGCCGGCGTCGACGCCGATGTGGAGATCGTTGGCGCTTACGGCCATGCGGCCGAGCTGTCCAGCGGTAAGGACACCCCGAGCGGGCACTGGGAGATCGCCGGTGTCCCGGTATTGTTCGACTGGGGATACTTCACCGACAAGACCAACACCTTTCCGCCCGCATTACTGGATGCTTTGATCGAGCGTGCGAAACTGCCCGGTGTGCTCGGGAACCGTCATGCCTCAGGGACCACGATCATCGCCGAGCTCGGCGAAGAGCACGTCCGCACAGGCAAGCCGATCGTATACACGTCGGCTGACAGTGTTTTCCAGATTGCGTGCCACGAGGAAGCGTTCGGCCTCGAGCGCCTGTACGAGCTGTGTGACATTGCGAGAGAGCTCGTCGACGAGTACAACATCGGTCGCATCATCGCGCGTCCGTTTATCGGTGACGGGCCGGACACCTATGTCCGCACCGGCAATCGGCGCGACCTGACCACGCCACCGCATGCGCCGACCGTGCTCGACAAACTCGTTGAGAGGGGTGGCGACGTCATCAGTATTGGCAAGATTGCCGATATCTACGCGCACCAGGGCATCACGAAGAAAGTCAAAGCCAGCGGTAACGCGGCGCTGTTCGACGCGACGCTCGAAGCCGTGGGTTCCGCCGGTGACGAGTCGATCATCTTCACGAACTTTGTCGACTTCGACATGTTGTACGGTCACCGCCGCGACGTCGAAGGGTATGCCGCCGCGCTCGAGTATTTCGATCAACGTTTGCCTGAATTGTATGAACTCATGCAGGACGATGACCTGCTCGTGCTGTGCGCGGATCACGGTTGCGATCCTACGTGGCAGGGCAGTGATCACACCCGGGAGCACATCCCGGTACTCGCCTATGGAAAGATGGTCGAAGCCGGCTCATTGGGCCTCAGGGACACGTTTGCCGACATTGGCCAGAGCCTGGCCACGCATTTCGATCTCTCGCCGATGGACTACGGTACGAGCTTTATTCCTTCCAGGAATTAGGAACCCGCACGGCGATGACCTTGGCGGCCGTGGTGAGCGTGTCGCCTGAATAGAGCCGGCACTTCACGATTGTCTTGCGTTCGCCGCACTCTTCGACGACGGCGCGCAGCGTCACTTCCTTGTCGATCGGCGTTGGCTCGAGGTAGTTCACGTTGAGCTGGCCCGTTACGCACCAGATTTCCTCACCCTCGCCAATCTCGCGGCCTTCGAGCCGGTAGTAATTCGCGACGGCGGTGCCGACCGAGTGGCAGTCGATCAGGCTGGCGATCGTGCCGCCGTAGAGGTAGTGCAGCGGGCCGGCACACTGTTCCGGGTGCGGCATGTAGGTGCAGACGCATTCGTCGCCGTGCCAGTGACTCTTGATTTGCATGCCATCCTTGTTGGCGGCCCCGCAACCGTAGCAGTGGTTGGTGGCCATCAGGTCCTGGATGGCCGTCATGCGTCGTCTCCGGCCCGCGTGCGTTCACACTTCATACCGAGCCAGGCGCCGGCAAAAATGGCGACAACTGCCGCGACGATGAACCAGGTCGGATGTGGAATCATGGCGACATTCATGGCCGTGGCAATCAGCATGAGGCAGCCAATCAGAATCGCGAACACCCGCGGCAACATTGTGCCGATGGCGCAGGCAGCACAGGTGCCTGCCAGGGTACCGATAAAATACGAAGCGATGACGAACAGGAAAGCGCCGAGCGGCAGAGTCGCAATGTAGGCTCGCATGGCATCCAGATCTTGAGAATCCAGGCCTGCCGGCGGCGTGTACACCGCGTGCCCGACCAGCTGTACCAGCCAGACCGCCAGCATCGCAATGACTATACCGGCTACGCCGGCTCCGATATTTCGTCCCATCATCTAGTCTCCCTGGTTTCTTTCCTGCAGAGCGGCATGGATTTTCGCGGCAAGGGCCGTCGCTTCTGCAGCGACACGCTCCGTATCGATTGTCAGCAGTTCGCGTTCTTTCATGAGGACCCTGCCGTCCACCACGACGGATGCCACGTCCTGTTCATCGGTGACGTAGACGAGGTGCGAGATAACGTCATAGGTTGGGACATGGTGCACGTCCTCGAAGGCAACCTGGATGAGGTCTGCACGCTTGCCAACCTCGAGTGAGCCTATGGTGTCACCGAGACCAATTGCCGTAGCGCCGCCGCTCGTAGCCATACCCAGTACGGTCGTCGCGGGGAGGACTTCGGGATCCATGCGGTCGACTTTTTGCAGGAACGCGGCCAGCCGCATCTCTTCCCACATGTCGAGGTCGTTATTGCTCGCGGCGCCGTCCGTGCCGAGGCCCATGCGCACACCGGCCTCCAGCATTTGAGCAACTGGTGAGATCCCGGACGCGATCTTCATATTGGACGTCGGGTTGTGAATCACGCCGACCTTGCGTTCAGCCAGCATGGCGATCTCGTCGTCTGTCGGCCAGACGACATGCGCCGCGATCGTCGGCCCTTCGAAAAACCCGATCGACTCGTACAGCTCGATGCTGGTCATGCCGTAAGTGTCCTGCGAGTACTGCAACTCGAATGGCGACTCGGACACGTGAATGCTGATCGGCACGCCATACTGCATGGCCGCAGCCCGCGTTGCTTTTAGTTGCTCGGCGTTCAGCGTGTAGTTCGCGTGCGGCCCGAAGATCGGCGTGATACGCGAGTTCTGTCCCAGCCAGCGTTCGATAAAGCCATTGCCCTTCGCGATGGAGTCACTCGCGCTCTCGGCGTCGGGGCTGCGCTGGTCGATGACCGTTGCGGAAACCAGGGCCCGCATGCCACAACTGTCCACGACCTCGGCAATCGTGTCGGGGTAGTAATACATGTCGACAAACGTCGTTGTGCCGCCACGGATCATCTCCCAGCACGCCAGTTCCGTACCGATACGCACAAACTGCGTGTCAACGAACTCAACTTCGGCGGGAAAGATGTAATTCTGCAGCCAGTCCATGAGCGCGAGGTCATCGGCGACGCCACGCAACAGGGTCATAGCGGCGTGCGAATGACCGTTCACGATACCCGGCATAACGATACGATTGTCGCCATCCAGGGTTTCAATGGCCGAGTAGGCGGCTTCGATCTCCGCAGCACTGCCGATCGCAAGGATGACGCCTTCGTCCACGGCGATCGCGCCGTTTTCGATGACCGTACCCTGTGCGTCCATCGTGACGATGTGAGCGCCATTCACGATCAGGTCAATCTGGTCCCCGGACTCCTCTGCGGGCGTCTCCGTGGCTTCAGGCGTGCAGGCCGCCAACATAAAGAAAGAGAGGAAAACGAAGGGGCAACCGAAGTTGCCCCTCCTTTTTTTTGCAATCCGGCTGTCGTTCATCAGAAGCGGAACCTCAGGCCGAGCTGTACGCGGTAGACCGACGGGATTCGTGCGATGGCCTGAGCCGGGACAATGGGGTCCCCCGGACCCTGGTACGACGCGTTGGGTGTGTACACGTACTGGTTGCCGACGATTTCGACGGTAGCCGGCGCGACGTTGGATGGCGCGGTGTAGGTTGCGATTCGGCCCCAGTCGTCGTTGATCAGGTTGCCGAGATTCTCGATATCGAGGAACAGGTCGAAGGACGAGTCTCCAAATACCCGGACCTCCTGCTGCAGGCGCAGACTGACGATATTGACCCAGTCTGATTCGCAACTGTTGCGCGGCACGATCCCGCCGCGGTAGCGATCGAGACAGCCTTCGCTGGAGATGAACGAGTCCAGGTCGGCGAGGAAGGTCGGGTCACCGGTAACGAGTGGGTCGCTGGTGCCGGTTGGCACGTAGAACAGTTGTGACCCGGGGTTGTCGCCCTCGCTGCCGAAGTCGGCGAGGAATGTGCCACCGAAGGCAGAGTTGCCGCTGCCGAATACGTAGCTGTAATGGCGTCCCGAGCGACCGGCGTAGGCGAGACCTACCGACGTCATGTTGTCGCCGAACAGTTCTTTCTGCCAGCGCAACGTACCCGTGATGCGGTGCTCGACCTCATACCGCGATGGCGCCACCGACGGGTTGTTGAGGTCCGTCTGCGGATCCATCGCGTAGGACTCGAAACCGACAAAGCGGTTGTAGGACCGCAGTTCCTCAACGTCCTGCCAGGTGTAGCCGAGGTCCAGGTCCCAAACGCCAAAGCTCGTATCAAAGGTCTTGGACAAGGTGGTCGTCAGGATCGTGCTCTTGCCTTCACCTGTGTTCTTTACGATGTAGTCGCCGTCGGCCGGGAAATCGTAGATCGGGCGGCCGTCGGGCGCGGTACCTATCGGGGTGCGGCGTCCTTCGTAAACATCGTAGCCATGTTTGACGTTGGATAGGATAACGTCCGCATTGACGATCCAGTCGTCGCCAAACACGTACTCGGCACCGAGGCTGTATTTCCAGGTGCTCAGGATCTCGAAGTCCGGCGATATCGCGTCAACTGCCACATTCGGGTTGAAGCCGATAAAAGGCTGCAGGTTGTTGTACGCAGCATTCGGGTCGGGCAGGGCCTGAACGGCATCGTCGATCGCGTCGCTGACAGGGGGGCCGAAGAACGGCGCCAGGAAGCTCGCGAACGTGCGTGTGACACCGTTACCCGAGTAGCTGTTGCCGAGCATGATCAGCGGTGTGCCGCCGCCGAACAGGCCAGCGCCACCGCGCAGGGTCAGGCGATCGTTGACGTCGTACGTAAAACCAAAGCGTGGCAGAAGCAGGTTCTTGCCGTCGAGATTCTCGGTGTTCGAGAACCCATTGCGGGCTCCGAAGGCAGTATTCAAAGGAATCTCGCTGCCGTTCTGGTAGGAGTCCAGGCGCAGTCCGTAGGTCACCGTCAACTCGTCGCTCGGTGTCCATTCATCCTGGACGTAGATGCTGTTGACGGCCATTTCGAAGTTGGCCTCGGCGTTGATCGGGTTGTTGTTCGTGTTGTCATTGGCGTTGCCGTACAGCACGAAGCCCACGTTGCGCGCCTCAAGATCGTCAAGCGAGAAGAACACGTAGTTGCCTTTCGAGAACGGTACGAACAGGTTGCGAACGTCGTACTCCTCTCTTTCGTAGCCACCGGTCAGATGGTGGTTCCCAAGCTGCCAGTCGGCCTTGATACGGATCTGCTGCGAATCGTTGTCGAGTTCGTTGGCATGGCGGAAGCGATCGCCACCGGCCGCGATGGTGCCGCCATCCGGTGCCGTAATCGTAAAGTCGGGATTGACCGTGTCGACACTGATCTGGCGGTTCTCGACATTCTTGAAGCCGATCTTGACTTCGGTGGAGAACGTATCCGTCCAGTTCGAGAACACATGCGCGGAAAAGGCTTCAAGCTTCTCGTTAATGTTGTAGCGGTTTGACTGCAAGACGGCGACTTCCGGGAAGTCGTCGAACAGCACGTCGCCGTCCGCCACCTGGTAGGTCGCGACGGCGCGATGCTCATCATTGATGTTCAGGTCGAGCTTCAACAGGATCTTCTCGTCCTGGTCCTTGTCGCTGGCTGCGAACGGACCCGGATCGAAACCGTATTCCTGGATCAGGATGTCACGTGCCCGGTCAACGTCTACCTGCTCGACACCGGCGATCTTGTCGATCGTCTGCGAGTTGGACGGTCTCGTGGTTTCGAACTTCTCGTAGTTCGCGAAGAAGAACAGCTTGTCCTTGATGATCGGCCCGCCCAGCGTAAAGCCGTAGGTATCTTCGCTGAAGTCGCCGATGCCGAGCTTGACACCTTCCGACTCGTCGCCGGTCATGCTGTCATCCGTGGTGAAGGCGAAAACGCTGCCTTCCCAGTCGTTCGTACCCGACTTCGTGACGATGTTGATGTTGCCACCAATGAAATTGCCGTAGGTCACGTCATACGGTGCGATGTTGACGTTGATGGCCTCGATAGCGTCGATCGAAATCGGCGTACGCTGTGTCGCAGACGCGTTTTTCGACAGGCCGAAATTATCGTTCTGCGCAACGCCGTCGATCGTCACACTGTTGAAACGGAAGTTCTGGCCGGCCATTGAGATTGCGGGGCCGCGGGCCACACTGTTGTCGACGAGAATCTGGGGCTCTGTCGCGAGCGTGCTGACGAAGTCGCGGTTGACTGAGGGGATAGCCTCGATCGTATCCCGGTCGAAGTCCCGGCCCACGCCGACGCTGACCGTCTGGCTTACCTGCTGTGCGACGACGCGAATCTCTTCGATGACTTCACTTTGGGTGCGCAGGCTAACGATCTCGGTTTCATCCAGCTGGATGAAAATATCGCCAACTGCCTGGGCGGAAACGCTCGCACCAGGGCCAACGCGGACTTCGTACGGACCTCCGACCGCCAGGCCGCGTGCGTTAGCCACACCGGCAGCGTTAGATGTTACGGTTACGTTTCGGCCGGTCGGAACATGTCGAATCTGTACCGGTACGCCGGAGGCTGCAGCGCCGGATTCATCCGTAACAAGAACGCGTATGGAAGACGTTGTGTTTTGCGCGTAGGCGACGCCGGTAGTAAGTGAAATGGCGACCAGAAGGGATAGAAAGAGTCTCGCTGAGGTTAGGCGCGTCATGTTGATCCCCGCATTGTTGTTGGTATTGAGTGGTATTCTTTCTGTCTACCGGATTATAGCCGAATATCTCGGTGACCGACGCTTGATCGACGGCGCGTCGTCGTTGCAGAACCACCTCAGCAGGAGAGAGCGATAGATTCCATACCAACTCATAGCGCAAGCAGTTCAGGCGAGCTGACGGCAGCCCAGGCAGCGGAGTTTGAGGAGTATGGCGTCATGCTCCTCGAGGATTACGTGGCAGTGGATGAATGCCGGCGTCTCAAGGCTCGAGTGCGAGAACTCGTGGACGCGTTCGATCCGCAATCGGTTCATTCAGTCTTTTCCACGACCCGACAAACGCAGCTGAACGACCAGTACTTTTACGAGTCCGGTGACAAGATTCGTTTCTTCTTCGAAGACGGCGCTTTCGACGACAATGGTGGGCTTTGTCAGTCGAAACACGACAGCCTCAACAAGATCGGGCATGCCATGCACGATCTCGATCCTGTGTTCGAGGCATTCTCGCGAACGCCGAAACTTGCGCGAACCGTGGCCAGCCTGGGATTGACTGACCCCGGCGTCATTCAATCCATGTACATCTTCAAGTCACCGGGAATCGGCGGCGAAGTGACCTGTCACCAGGACTCGACATTCATCTATACGGAACCGGAGTCCTGCATCGGTTTCTGGTTTGCAATCGATAACGCGACCGGCGTGAATGGCTGCATGAATTTCGTGCCGGGCGCGCACAAGACGCCCTTGAGACAGCGCAACCGGAGGCTCGCGAACGGGCAATTCGTTATACAGACCATTGATGAGACCCCGTGGCCGAGCAACGGCTGGGTGCCTGCAGAGGCCCGCGCCGGATCACTCGTGATTTTCCACGGGCGTATGCCGCACCGGAGTGGTCCGAATAACTCGGCACTGTCGCGCCATGCTTATACCTTGCACGTGATCGATCGCCAGTGTCACTACCCGGCGGATAACTGGCTGCAACGCGGCGACGACCTGCCGTTGCGCGGATTCGAACAGGGATAGCCATGTTATTCACGGATGTAATCAGGAAGAAACGCGACGGCGGAGAGCTCGACGACGCGGAAATACAGTTCTTTGTCGACGGACTCGCAGACGAGAGCCTGCCGGCCGAGCAGGTCTCCGCGTTGGCGATGGCTGTATTCCTGAATTCGATGAGCTTCGACGAGGCCGCGAAACTGACACTGGCGATGGCCGCCTCGGGAACCGTTCTCGACTGGAACCCTGATATCTATGACGCACCGATCGTCGACAAGCATTCGACGGGCGGTGTCGGAGACAAGGTCAGCTTCCTGCTGGCACCGATTCTTGCGGCCTGTGGATGCTACGTGCCGATGATTTCGGGTAGGGGCCTTGGCCATACGGGCGGCACGACCGACAAGGCCGAGTCGATTCCGGGTTATAACGCGACCCCGGATCTCGATACGTTCCGCGAGGTCGTCAGGGACGTGAAGTGCGCAATCATTGGCCAGACGCCCGATCTTGCCCCGGCCGACCGCCGTTTTTATTCGATTCGCGACGTCACCAGCACGGTTGAGTCGGTGCCGCTGATAACGGCATCCATCCTGTCGAAAAAAATTGCGGCCGGACTGCAGGGTCTCGTCATGGACGTAAAAGTGGGCAGCGGCGCGTTCATGGAATCCCTGGACAAGGCGCGCGAACTGGCAACCAGCATCATTGGCACCGCGGGCAGGGCGGGGCTCAAGACTCACGCCGTGATAACGGACATGAACGAGGTCCTCGGCAGCACGGCGGGCAACGCCCTCGAGATCGAAGAGTCGATCCGGTTTCTTCGCAATGAGGTGCGTGAGCCGCGACTCAACGAGGTGACGATCGCGCTGTGCGCCCAGATGCTCCTGGTCTCCGGGCAGGCGACCGATCGTGCGGACGCCGTGACGCGCTGCGAAGAGGCCGTCAGCAGCGGCCGCGCGGCGGAGAAGTTTGCCGCCATGGTCGAGGATCTCGGTGGCCCCGGCGACCTGCTGGAAAATTACCAGGGCTACCTGCCAAAAGCGCCATTCGTGCGACCCGTCATGGCCCAGGGCATCGTGCGGGCCGTCAACACGCGCGCGGTCGGCAATGCCATCATCGAACTGGGCGGGGGACGCCGCGAGGTCGGCCAGGCACTGGACCTGTCGGTAGGCTTCAGCGACATCGCCGCTACCGGTACGGAACTCGACGGCGATACACCGCTTGCCGTCATTCACGCAGCGTCCGAAGACGATGCCGCTATTGCGGAGGGGAACCTGCTCGCGGCCGTGTCGCTGGGCGATGCGGCGCCCGCTGAGCGCCCGGTCGTGTATGAGATTTTGACCGGCTAGCGACGCCCAATGCGGTATGCTTGCGTAATCGAAGAATAAGAAGACCCGGGGGAATTCATGTCCAATCTCATCGGCATTGTCGGGATTGTCGTTATCCTCGCCATCGCGTTCCTGTTTTCCAGTAATCGCAAGGCCGTCAACCTGCGCATCGTGGGGGCGGCATTCGTCCTGCAGGTCGTGATAGCAACGATCGTATTGTATTGGGAGGGCGGCCGTAGCGCCATCGCGTGGCTTAGCGACGGCGTCATGGCCGTCATCGGATTTGCCAACGCAGGTATCAACATGGTGTTCGGGCCGCTGGCCGACTCCGAAGTCGTCGGCTTCAGTTTCGCGATCAATGTGCTGCCCATCATTATCTTCTTCTCGGCTTTGATGTCAGTCCTGTATCACCTGCGGGTGATGGAATGGGTCGTCAAGCTCGTGGGCGGATTCCTGCACAAGGTCATCGGTACGGGCGCGGTCGAGTCCATGAATGCGGCGGCCAATATTTTTGTCGGACAGACCGAGGCACCGCTCGTCGTGCGGCCCTACCTGAAGGGATTGACCGAGGCGCAGATGTTCACGGTCATGGTGTCGGGGCTTGCCTCCATCGCAGGCACGGTGCTTGCGGGTTATGCGCTGATGGGCGCCGAACTCAAGTACCTGCTTGCGGCCGCGTTTATGGCGGCCCCGGGCGGCCTGCTCATGGCAAAGATCGTCATGCCGGACGACCAAGTGGTCAGGTCGGGTGAGCACGAGAAGCTGGTCATGGAGAAGAGCGAGCACAAGAACGTGATTCTCGCTGCGGCATCGGGAACGACCGACGGTTTGCGGCTCGCCGCCAATATCGGCGCGATGTTGATTGCCTTCGTTGCGCTGATCGCGCTCGTGAACGGCATCGTTGGCTGGGTCGCTGGCTGGTTTGGTTACGACCTCACACTGCAGATGATTCTCGGTTGGCTGTTTTCGCCGCTTATGTACCTGCTCGGTATCGACTGGGCCGAAGCCCAGGCGGCCGGCGCGCTGTTCGGCGAGAAGTTGATTCTCAACGAATTCGTCGCCTTTTCGCACCTCAACGATTACCTCGCTGGTATGAGCCCGCGCACTGTCGCTATCTCGACCTTCTCCCTGTGTGGCTTTGCCAACCTGTCGTCGATCGCCATTCTGCTGGGCGGCCTTGGCGTGCTGGTGCCGGAGAAACGCGACCTGATCGGGCAGCTGGGCATCAAGGCGGTGCTCGCCGGTTCCTTGTCGAACCTGATGAGCGCGGCGCTGGCTGGATTACTTTTGACGTTCTGACAAGTGGCGCCGCGTAAGGTCATCATCGACTGTGATCCCGGGCAGGACGACGCCGTCGCCCTGTTCCTGGCGATGTCAGCGCCCGACGAACTCGAGGTACTCGGCGTCACGACGGTCGCCGGCAACGTGCCGCTCGAACTGACGCAGCGCAACACGCGCATGATGTGCGACATCGCCGGCCGGCCGGACATGCGCGTGTACGCGGGCTGTGACAAACCGATGCAGCTCGAGGCGATCACGGCCGAGTACATTCACGGCAATACGGGCATCGATGGCGTCGATGTGTTCGATCCCGAAACGCCACTACAGGAAACGCACGCGGTCGACTTCATCGTCGAAACGCTGCGCGCTGCCGAAGAGGGAACCGTCACCCTGGTTCCGACCGGACCCATGACGAACATCGGGACCGCCATAAAACGCGACCCGGGCATTCTCGATGCGGTCGATCGTATCGTCTCGATGGGTGGCGCGATGCGCGAAGGCGGCAATCGTTCGCCGTCGGCCGAGTTCAACGTACTGGTCGATCCGCATGCGGCGGAAATCGTCTACAACTGCGGTCGGCCGGTTACCGCGATGGGGCTCGACGTGACGCACCAGGTGTTGTCGACGCGCGAACGCGTCGCCCGCATTCGCGGTGTCGGTAATAAAGTGGCAGACGCTACCGCCGATATGTTGAGTTTCTTTCACCGTTACGACACGAAGAAATACGGTTCGGAGGGCGCGCCGTTGCACGACCCTTGTACCGTGGCCTGGTTGCTGCGGCCGGACCTGTTCGAGACGAAGGTGTGCAATCTGTCTGTCGAGACAACGTCGGAATTGACGTTGGGGCATACGGCGGTCGACTTCTGGCACGTGACGGACCGGCCGCACAACGTTGAGTGGACGTATGCGGTCGATGCCGAGGGCTTCTATGATCTTCTCGTGGAACGACTCGCCTGGTTTGGAGGCTGAGCATGCCGAGTATTGCTGTCATTGGATCGGTCAACCTCGATATCGTGGCTAAGGCGGCGAAGCTGCCGGCACCGGGTGAGACGGTTACCGACGCCGAGTTGCTGAGCTTTCCCGGCGGCAAGGGGGCCAACCAGGCCCTGGCGGCACAGCGGCTTGGCGCGGACGTTACGTTGATTGCCAGGGTGGGTGAGGATGCGTCGGCCGATGCTGCACTGGCGCTGCTGCAGGCGGGCGGCGTTGACCTGTCCAACTGCAAACCCGTTAGGGACAAGGCGACCGGTACGGCGCTCATCGCGGTTGCGCCGTCGGGTGAGAACCAGATCGTCGTGGCGCCGGGGGCGAACCGGTCGCTTAATCCGGACGACCTCGATGTGCCGGACACGGACGCACTAATTTGCCAGCTCGAGGTGCCTGTCGACACGGTCGCCTGGGTCGCACGACACTACGGCGGCTTCTTTTGTGTGAACCTGGCGCCCGCCATGCGGATCGACGCGGCAGTGCTGCAGCGCGCTGATCTCATTGTGGTCAATGAGACCGAGTCCGAATGGTATGGTGCAACGCTCGCTGCCTGCGGCGGCTTGCTCGCGACGACGCGTGGCGCCGGAACGGCTACGCTTGCGCAGGGTGGAGAGATAATCGCCGAGGCCAAGCCGCCAGCGGTCGATGCGGTCGATACCACGGGCGCGGGTGACACGTTTACCGCGGCCCTGACCGTCGCGTTGGTCGAAGGTATGGAGCCGGCTGACGCGCTCAGCTTCGCCTGCGCGGCCGGGTCGCTGGCCACCACAAAAATGGGTGCACAGACGTCGCTGCCGACACGAGCCGAGGTGAGCGACGTTGCTAAATGAAAATGATACGGAAGACTTCAAGGGGTCATCATGAAACATAGCAGGTTCTTTCTTCTACTGGTTGCTTTCCTGTTCGTGCCGGCGCATGCCGAAGAAGAGGAAAAAAGCGAGCCCGGATTCAACGAAGCCACGTTTAAAGGCCTTGAAATGCGCAGCATCGGGCCCGCTTTCATGTCGGGGCGTATCGCCGATATCGTCATCGATCCGAGCGACCCCAGTACGTGGTACGTCGGCGTGGGTAGCGGCGGCGTCTGGAAGACTGAGAACGCGAGCACGACGTGGACGCCCGTCTTTGATGACGAAGGCTCCTACTCGATCGGCTGCATTACGCTGGATCCCAACGATCCGAATACGGTCTGGGTCGGCACGGGTGAGAACGTCAGTGGCCGCCACGTCGCGTACGGCGACGGTATCTACCGCAGCCGTGACGGCGGCAAGAGCTGGGAGAACATGGGTCTCGAGGACTCCGAACACATCGGCATGATCCGTATTGACCCGCGCGACTCCAACACGATTTTCGTCGCTGTGCAGGGGCCGCTCTGGTCCGGTGGCGGCGATCGTGGCCTGTACAAATCGACCGACGGTGGCGAGAACTGGCGCAAGGTGCTCGGTGATGGCCACGGCAACACGGAAGAAGACGACCAGTACACGGGCGTCAACGAGATCCACATGGATCCGCGCAATCCCGACGTCATGTACGCCGTGACCTGGCAGCGGCTGCGCAGCGTGGCGGTCGTCATGGATGGCGGCCCGGGAACGGGGATTCACAAGTCGATAGACGGCGGTGAGACCTGGCGGGAGCTTACCGACGGACTGCCTGAAGGCATGATGGGCAAGACCGGACTGGCAATCAGCCCGCAGGACCCCGACACGATTTACGCGACCATCGAACTCGACAATCGTACCGGTGGTTTCTGGCGCTCGGATGACGGCGGCGAAAGCTGGGAGAAGAAGAACGACTATCTCTCCAGCGCGACCGGACCGCACTACTACCAGGAAATCTTCGCGAGCCCACACTTCGAGGGGCATGTGTACCAGATGGATGCGCTGATGCGCATGACCAGGGATGGCGGCGACACGTTTATTCCGTTGCCGCACGATTCGAAGCACGGCGACCATCATGCGCTCGCATTCCGCGAGGACGATGAGAACTACCTGCTGATCGGCACCGACGGCGGCGTTTACGAGAGTTTTGATCTGGGCGAGAGCTGGCGCTTCATCAACAACCTGCCAATTACGCAGTACTACAAGGTCGCGGTCGACTACGACGAACCGTTCTATAACATCTACGGCGGCACGCAGGACAACAACAGCCAGGGCGGCCCGTCGCGGACGATGAACCAGGTCGGTATTCGCAACAGCGACTGGTTTGTCACGCTGTTCGGCGACGGGCACCAGTCGGCCGTCGATCCGACGAACCCGGATATCATTTACGCACAGTGGCAGCAGGGTAACCTGACGCGTTACGACCGGCGCACGGGCGAAGCCATCTACATCAAGCCGCAGGCTCGTGAAGGCGAGGCACCCGATCGCTACAACTGGGATGCGCCGATCCTCATCAGCCCGCACGATACGAAGACCCTGTACTTCGGTACGCAGCGCGTCTGGAGGAGCGACAACTACGGTGATAGCTGGACGCCGATCAGCGCGGACCTGACACGCAATGAGAACCGCGTGCGTCAACCGATCATGGGTCGCGCCTGGAGCTACGATGCGCCGCGCGATCTCTGGGCGATGTCGCAGTTCAATACGATCACATCGCTGTCTGAGTCGCCGCTGGTGCCGGGCCTCATTTATGCCGGTACCGATGACGGACTCATCCAGGTTACCGAAGATGGTGGCGCTAACTGGCGCACCATGAACAAGCTGCCGGGTGTGCCCAACCGTTTCTTCGTCAACGACATTAAGGCGGACCTGCACGATCCCGACGTGGTCTACGTCGTTGTCGACGATCACAAGAGTGGTGACTTCGCGCCGTATATTCTCAAGAGCGACAATCGCGGCCGCAGCTGGAAGAGCATCGCCGGCAACCTGCCGGAGCGTCACGTGCTGTGGCGCGTGGTGCAGGATCACGTCAAGCCCGGCCTGATGTTCGTGGGTTCGGAGTTCGGCGTGTTCTTCACCGTGAACGGCGGCGGCACCTGGACCAAGCTCAAGGGCGGTTCGCCGAACATGTCGTTCCGCGATCTCGTCATCCAGACGCGCGAGAACGACCTCGTTGGCGCGACCTTCGGCCGCAGCTTCTATGTGCTCGATGACTACACGCCGCTGCGTGACGTCAACGAAGACATGCTCAAGAGCGGTTCCGTGCTGTTCCCGGTCCGGAAGGCCGACTGGTACGTACCGCGCAGCCCGCTCGGATGCCGCGGCACGCCAGGCTGCAAGGCCAGCCAGGGCGACAGTTTCTGGACGGCGCCGAACCCCGCGTTTGGCGCGACCTTCACGTACTACCTTGCCGAGGAAATCCAGAGCAGCAAGGACGCGCGACGTGAAGTAGAGAAGGAAAAAGAAAAGAACAACGAAGACGTTGTCGCGATCGGCTGGGACCAGGTTATCGCCGAGTCACGCGAAGATACGCCGGCCATGGTCTTCACCATCCGGGATGCCGCCGGGGAGATTGTCGACCAGGTTGTCGGTCCTGCGACGGCTGGTTTCAGCCGGGTTGCCTGGGACCTGCGCTATCCATCCATCGAGCCCTGGGCTCCGGTTGCCGAAGGTGAGGAAGAACACGAAGGCACTGGCGTTCTGGTCGTGCCGGGCCGTTACTCGGTGACGATGCAGACGCGGGTTGACGGAGCGCTCGTGGATATCGGTCAGACACAGGCTTTTGACGTTGTGTCGATTCGGCCGGACCCGGTCATTGCGGGAGCCTCGCAAGAGCAGCGCGTCATCTTCGAGTCGAAGGTCGACGAGTTGATTCGCGCAGTATCCGGTACGACCGCCGCGGTCGATGCAGTCATTGGTGAACTCGATGCGGTCAAGGCAACGCTTGGCCGATCGACGACTGATGGATCCCTGTACGAGCGTGCGCACGCGATCCAGCAAGGGATACGCGAAGCTCGAGACGTCCTTGCGGGCAATGAGCAGCGCGGTTACTACAATGACTACGAGATCATGTCCGTCCAGGCGCGTCTCTGGCATGCACGCTTCAACCCGGGCAGCAGCGCGCAGGGGCCGACAGCGGCACAGCAGGAGTCGTACCGCATCGGACGCAAGCTGTATGACGAAACCGTCGCTACGCTAACGCGCCTCGTCGATACCGAGTACGCGGGCCTCAAGAGCGCCATGGATGCGGCCAGGGTGCCGTGGACGCCAGGACGCGGGCTGCAGGAGTAACAAGCGTATATGGCGAACCATACGGACCAGCGTTTTTCCTCCCGCCTCGGGTTGCTCCTGTGCGTCCTCGGTATCGCGGTTGGCACGGGCAATATCTGGCGCTTCCCACGCATCGCCGCGCAAAATGCCGGCGATGACGGCGCCGGTGCGTTCCTCGTTGCGTGGCTCGTGTTCCTGTTTGTCTGGAGCGTGCCACTGATCATCGCCGAGTACGCTTTGGGGCGCAGAGGCCGTATGGGTGTCGTCGGGACGTTTGCAAAGATCGCGGGTGAGAAATTCGCGTGGATGGGTGCGTTCGTCGGCTTTGTCGCGACGGCCATCATGTTCTATTACTCGGTCGTGGCGGGTTGGTGCGTCTACTACCTGATCCAGATGACCGTCGAGCCCCTGCCGCTCACGGCTGAGGCCGCGCAGGGTGTCTGGGACGGATTCCAGGCCGGAGGTTTCCCGGTCGCGTTTCATGCGCTCGCCATGGGGCTGGGCGCTATCGTGGTCTGGAACGGCATTCGCTCGATTGAGCGCGCCAATCTCGTGCTCATTCCCGCGCTGCTGCTGATCGTCCTCATCTCCCTGGGGCGCACGCTGACGCTCGACGGTGCGTCCGAGGGTATTCGCTTCCTGTTTACACCCGACTGGTCCACGCTTGCCCAGCCGCGAATCTGGCTCGAGGCGTTGACGCAGAACGCATGGGATACGGGCGCAGGGTGGGGCCTGATCCTGACCTATGGCGCTTACATGCAAAGTCGCCACGGCGTGGTCAAGAACGCGGTCATCACGGGTGTCGGCAACAACACGGTGTCGCTCCTGGCGGCCGTCATAATCTTTGGCACGGTCTTCGCAGTTCTCGGTGCCCAGATGAACAAGGCAGAAATACTCGAGGTCATGAAGACGAGCGGCCCGGCCGCTACCGGGCTCACGTTTATTTGGATGCCGCAGCTCTTTGCGAAAATGCCGGGTGGCGACATCTTCGCCATCCTGTTCTTCCTTGGTCTGGCCTTTGCGGCCTTCAGCTCGCTCATCGCAATGATCGAGCTGACCACCAGGGTACTTGTCGATCTTGGTATCGCCCGGCGCCACGCAATCCTTGGTGTCTGCACCATCGGCTTCACATTGGGCATTCCGTCGGCGATCAACCTGGACTTCTTTGCGAACCAGGACTTTGTCTGGGGCGTCGCGTTGATGATTTCGGGTGCGTTTGTCGCCTTCGCGGTCATACGGCAGGGCGCATCGCGTTTTCGCGAGGAAAGCATCGATCACCAGGACCACGACTGGAGCGCAGGGCCTCTTTGGGATGTGGCGATTCGCTTTGCGATCCCGTCACTGGCGGTTGTGCTGCTTGGCTGGTGGCTGTACCAGTCCGCCAGTGTCTACTCACCCGATCGCTGGTTCGACCCGTTCGATCCGTTCAGCGTCATGACCTGCCTGGTGCAGTGGGGTATCGTCCTGACGGTATTCGTCGCGCTTAATCGGTGGATGGTGCGTCGGACTCTCGATGATGGCGAATGACGCTGAGCCAACAGCTCGTAGCTAGGGCTTGTCCAACACGACCCAGCCGTCACTGGTGCGGACAAAGGCATGCTCGGATATGAAGTATGACCAATCGTTACTCGCAATGAGATTACGCGCCGTTGCGAGACCCTCGGCATCGTCCGAGCCCGTAACCAGCAACACGTCACGCGCGGGCACGAAAACGACGATATCACCGGCCACATCGAAGTTGTCCCGCGTCCAGATATCGTCCGCGAGAAGCAGCGAGGCCTCGTAGTTGCCGTCTGCCACTAACAGGAACAGGCTGTTGCTACCTTCGCGTGAAATGTCCGGAAGGTAGTTCATGAGGTTTTCGACGGCGCGCTTCCGCAGCGCCGGCCCTGCAACGTCGAACGCTTCGATATCCTCTGTAGATGCAAAGCTGATCCCGGTTTCGGAGTCAAATGCGTACATCACCACAAGTTCGCGGTTCAGTTGTTCGTAGTGCAACGGGAATGAGGCGCTTGAGTCGTAGTCCTTCGATTGGCTCAACACTTCCTTGACCTCGGCGATGTAGCTGTTGTCCTTGATGACCGGAAACAAGTTGCCAATGTCGTTACTCGAGGGCGGATAGAGCGTATTCGCGACGGCGCCGACGTACTGTTGCAGCACATCGTCAAGCGCCTCGGGATCGGCCTCGTAGTTCGCGTACGCGTTGTCGAGGAAGCTGCGAACTGATTGCTTGTCGGCAGAGGAAATTTCGACCTCGAGGTTGCCGACGACCTGCGCGGTAGAGCCCTCGTACGCGGCCTCGACAGCTTCCGCGTAGCGGACGGTGAATTGCTTCGGCGTCAGCGGCTCCGCGGCTTGCAACGACGCTGCGACGAAAACGCCTAAGACAATAGCGAGCCTGAGAATGGCTTGGAGCGGAAATCTGTTCATGGGTAGAGAATATACTGATCAGGTCGCGCCAGCTCCTGTGCATGCATCACATTCTGGC
>SHLT01000141.1 GCA_004282875.1 Chromatiales bacterium
GCGGCAACTGTGAGGCCGACTGCCAGCGCAAACAGACTGCGGCCGATTCGATGGTTCACTGTCAGGCGATCCCGAGAACTTTGTGAGATTGCACGCTCAGTCTCCAGCGCGGGTGTGTCAGGCAATAGTCGATCGCCCGGCGCGTGTTGTCATCGCGGTCCTCGTCATCAAGGGGCTGCAGGAAAAAGTGAGTAAATGCTAATGCGACAAATTCCTCGGGCTGCGCCTCGGCTTCCTCCTGTGGGTAGACGAGCTTGAGTTCGTCGCCGGAGCGCTGAACCAGCGGCGCAGACCCTTTTGGACTGACGCATAGCCAGTCAATGCCATCTGGCGCATCCAGAGTGCCGTTGGTTTCGACGCCGATTTCGAAACCCGCCGTGTGCAACGCCGCTATCAACCCGACATCGAGCTGCAACAGGGGCTCGCCGCCGGTGCAGACGACATACGGCTTATCGCCTTCTGCCTCGGCCGGCCACAGCTCGCTGACCGCGACGGCCAGTTCGGCCGCGGAATCGAATTTACCGCCTCCCGGGCCATTGGTGCCGACAAACTCCGTGTCGCAGAAGCGGCACACGGCCTCCGCGCGGTGCTGTTCGCGCCCCGACCACAGGTTGCATCCGGCAAAGCGCAGGAAAACAGCCGGACGCCCGCTCTGAGCCCCCTCGCCCTGCAAGGTGTAGTAGATCTCTTTTACCGAGTAGGTCATGGTGCCGCGAGCAACGGGTCGGCGACGCCGGCCTCGGCAAATCCCTTCGCGCGAAGCAGGCAGGCCGGGCACGTACCGCAGGGCGGCCGTTGCCCGTTGTAACAGGTATGTGTGAATGCCATCGCCGGCAATGCACCGAGATCACGCGCAAGCTCAACGGTCTCTTTCTTGGAAAGGTGCATGAGCGGCGTATGGATCGTGATCTCGCTCTCCATGCCGAGGCGAAGAGCCGTTTGCAGCGCGTTGATGGTCTCCTCACGACAATCCGGGTAACCGCTGTAGTCGGTCTGCGCCACGCCGGTGACGAGATGACGAATACCGCGCTGGTAGGCATACGCAGCCGCATACGTCAGGAAGATGAGGTTGCGGCCGGGCACGAAGGTGTTCGGCAACCCCGTGCTGTCATCAACATCGCTGGCGACTTCGACTTCGGGATCTGTTAACGCGTCGCCGCCGAGCGCCGCGAAGGTATCGATAGGCAAACACCGGTTGGTAACGCCCGCAATTTTCGCCACCGTCGCAGCACATGCCAGTTCCGTACGATGCCGCTGACCATAGTCGAAGGTGACGGACTCGACCCCGTGGGTGCCATAACGATCAAGCGCCCAGTAAAGGCAGGTCGTGGAGTCCTGCCCGCCCGACAGCACGACGAGCGCTTTCTCGATGTCACTCTTGCCGTTCAATGTTACTGCGTTCCGGTTTCTTGAATTCGACGAGCCAGTCAGCTGTCAGCTCGATAGACGTCTGCAGAAGCTGCTCAGCCATCGCCAGGTTCTGCATGTGCCCCCTGCCTTCGATTGTAACGGCATTGCAGTCTTCGAAATACTTGCCACTGATATTCCCGAGACTCGGGTGTGTCGCGACGTAGCAGCTCGTCGCGGCCCCTTGTTCAATAGACTTGCCCTTGAGTTTGGCGTACGCCTCCCAGGCCAGCTGCGACACTGCGCTGAGGTTGCGATCGAGGTCCGTTTTGATCACGCCCGGGTGGACTGCATTACTCGTAATCCGGGTACCCCGAAGGACTTCTCCAAGCTGCAGCGAACAAAGCGCATTGGCCAGCTTCGAATGACCGTAGGCCTCTGCATCGCTGTATGAGCGCGCCATATCCAGGTCATCGAACAGGATGCCCTCCTCGGGCGCATCCCGGTACGCGGTGCGACTGGCAACGATCACGATGCGCCCCTGCCAGGATACGTAGAGGCGATCCATGAGACGGTTTATGAGAATGAAGTGCCCGAGGTGATTAATGGCAAAGTGCTTCTCGACACCGTTAACAAGCTGCCGCTCGTTCCCGCCCCCGCGGTAGCCGGCATTGCAGATCAGCATGTCGACCGGCGCCTGGTAAGCGCGGATCACTTCGGCGCACCTGACGACCGTGTCAAAATCACCGAGGTCGAGTTGCAGAGGCATGGTGGTCCCTCCGACTTGCCCGCAGGCTTCCCTCGCCCGTTCCAGCGAACGGCTGGTACCCGCCACCAGCGCGCCGCGCTGCGCGAGCACTCGCATGGTCTCAAAACCGATACCCGAGGTGCAGCCCGTGACAACCGCGAACTTCCCCCTGAGATCCAGTCCCGCAGTGACCTCCTCGGCCGTCGAATCCTGGTCGAAGTCGCTCGCCGGCACTGAGTCATCCGCGACTTTGTCCGCGCCACCGCAAGCGACCAGTGACGGCAGCATCAGGCTGGCGCCTGCTGTCCACATGAACGCTCTGCGATTAGTTGTCATCGCCGAACAACGCAGCGAGTGCGTCTTGCGCCGCTTGGGCTTCAGCATCCTGCCCGGCATCGAACGCGTTTTCCGACGGCTTGAACCAGTCGCAGAAGTTTGGCCGGTCCTTGTCGCTTACGTCTTCTGCGCCGTCCTCGCGACATTGCCGCGGCACCGACTTGTCGAAATGCACGCACATTTTGCAGACATGCAGATCAGCGCTGCATTCCGGACACTGGTCACGCCGCGACAACGGTAATGACAGTGTCGCGAGTGACGCTCCGCAGCGCAGACAGACCAGGTTGTGAGACATGCAAACTCTCGGGGCTTAAGGGTACTCGCAGTATAACCCTCAGCTCCGCATGCACGGGTTAAGCGCCACCGAATGCCACTCAGGCATCGCCTGATACCTTGAGGACTTTCGCACCACGTACATGACCTGCCCGCAGGTCCAGCAACGCCGTGTTCGCCTCCTCCAACGCGTACTCCTGCGTCTCGACGCGGAGCGGAACGGCCGCCGCGACGGGCAGAAATGCCGCCAGGTCGCGGTGCGTGACGTTGGCGACCGACTTGATTTCCTTTTCCATCCAGAGGTGATCTTCATAGCGGATAGTGGCCATAAGATCCCGATCACCGGCCTCTTTGCGAATAGCGTTGATGACCAGCCGCCCACCCGGTCGCAGGCATTCCAGTGCCGCAAGCACGGGCCTCCATGCCGGTGTCGTATCAATGACGGCGTGTGGTGCCAGGGGCGGGGCCTCGCACGTATCGCCCGCCCAGTCGGCGCCAAGTTCGAGCGCAAATGCCCTCTCCGCCGCGCTGCGCGCGAATACACAGACCTTGCCACCGGGATACAGGTACCTGGCGAGCTGCAGAACAAGGTGCCCGGACCCGCCAAAGCCGGTCAGCCCCAGGACCTGCCCATCCTGCAATTGGGCAAGACGCAGAGAGCGGTAACCCACGGCGCCTGCGCAAAGCAACGGCGCCGCCTCGGCATCGCTGAAGACCTCCGGAATGGCGTACGCGTAGCGTTCAGAAACGACGACGTATTCCGCATAGCCGCCGTCGACATCCCGACCGGTGGCCCGGAATTGCTCGCTGAGGTTTTCGTCAGGCGCACCCGTCGACGAGTGGATCCAGCCGACGCCGACGCGATCACCGGGCCGATGACGACCACAACCCTCGCCGGTCTCGACAACCGTCCCGACAATCTCGTGCCCCGGGATAACCGGCAGCTGTGGCGGCGGTGTGCGCCCCTCTATTTCGTCGAGTTCGGTGTGGCACACGCCACAAACCGACACCGCGACGAGAATTTCACCCGCACCGGGCGCTGGCGTCGGTACCTCTATCAATTCGAGTGGATTCGGATCGACATCCAGGGTCGCCGTTGCGGCAAGCGACATCGCACGCATCAAATCGCTCCTTTACGACCTGAGAACCAGAGTATATGGTGCGATCACCTTAAGTCGTTAGCCCGTCCGATGAGTAATTCACACTTCCCGCCCAGTGTATTGGCCGCTGTTCTCAGCGCCTGTGCAACCGAGTCGGTCATTCTCAACAGCGAACGGATTGAGGAGCGCTTCGGTAGCTACGGAATCGAAGTGCTTGCGAGTGAGGCGGGGCTACGACGCTCAAGTCTGTTCAGCTATGACGGTGAGACAAAGATTTGCAGGACCTACGCGATCGTCCAGTTTGTCGAAAATTCCGACGACGGCTATGAAGATGCGCACTCGAAAATTCTTGCCGGCGGTTCTATCGGCGCGACCTTCAAGGACAGTGGCTGGAACATTCGCAAGAACACCTTGTACATCGGCACCCTGCAAATTCCATCGAGCGACACCCCGATCAGCGCCCTGATGAACCTGGCCGGCAATGTCGACCTCGCCATACACGTCTACCAGCTGGTCCTTGTACGCGCAGGTATCGCGCAGGAATATGCCACCATTCTGGAAGCGCATCATCCGGAATACCTGTCAGTCGCGGAGCTCAACGACTTGTTCGACTACGAGAATCACGCGACGCTGCCAGACGCCGAGATCGACAACATCAGGAAACTGGTTTTCGGACCCTGAAACCGGAACTGGTCGTTTGTCGTATGACCGTCGAGTGACTACACTGATGCCCGGTTCAGGGGTTACCAGGAGGCACGGGCAATGAATATCACCGCGAAACTTGTACTCATTCTAGTCGGCTCGACACTACTTTCTGCGGCGAGCGCACAGGATGCAACGGACGATGAGGCCGACGTCCTTCTTACGATCGAACGCGAATGGGAGGCCTCCCGGAAAGGCGATCAGGACAAGATCGACGACATGTTGACGGACGACTTCATGGGTTGGGGCAAGACTTCGCCGGCACCACGATCCAAGACGTCGACCTCAAACTGGAGCCGTTTCAGCACCGAATTGGGCCGTATTGTCCGCTACGAAATCTATCCCCTGTCAGTCACCGTTCGCGGCGACGTGGCGGTTGCACATTACCTCTATTCGACAGCCTTCAAGGACAAGAAAGGCGAAATTGAAATGTCGAACGGCCGCTACACGGACGTTCTGGTGCGCACTGAGGATGGGTGGAAATTCGTCGCCTGGCACGGCGGAGACGACGACTAGCTTTTTCGCCTGCGCCGCATTATCTCGCGGCGGCGCGCTGTTATATCCGCACCGTCGGGAAGTTCCTTGCCAAGCCCCGGGTTATTGTAGGGGTTGTACCCCCCATCGGCCTCGCGCTCCATCAGAGAAATGTCTTTAAGTTTAGAAGATATATCTCTGTTTATTAATCGATTTTCTTCGATTTCTGCCAGTAATTCTGCTCGGGATTTCATCGCTTCGTCTTATCGTTCGTGTGATGGGTCATTGCGACACATGCACCAGCGCACAGGTTCCCCTGATCCGCCCCGGTATTCAAGCCCGTTCTTACATACTGGTTAAGGACCGGTTCAGCTTGGCCGCAGTAGTATGATCATCAGGATGAACAGGTCCGTGTAGATTCGGACCGGGAGGCAGGAATGAAAACCCGACGAAACGCCGCCTATGGATTGGCAAAACTGGCCCTTGCACTGCTGGCAATGCAGCCGCTGGCTGCTACCGCGCAGGTGCCCGTTGATGAAGACGGAAAAGTTATCGGCGCCTATGAACCGGCACTGGACGGCACGGACGACGTGCAGGCGCTGCAGAGCGACGCAGTCCCGTTGATGTCCGCGGCCGATCTTGAGGACCTCGTCGGCCCGGTGGCCCTGTACCCGGACGACCTGATCGCCATCATTCTGCCTGCCGCAGCTTATCCGCAGCAGATTATTGACGCAGGACGCTTCCTCGAGGCCCTGGAAGACGACGCCTCGCTGAAACCCGATCCCAACTGGGACGATTCAGTTGTCGCATTGCTCAACTACCCTGAGGTCGTCGAACTAATGAACGACGACATCGACTGGACCTGGCGCCTCGGCGAGGCCGTCATCGCACAGCAAACGGACGTCGTCGCCGCGATCGAGTCATTTCGTGATCGTGCCTACAACGCTGGCAACCTGAAAAGCGACGACTATCAGACAGTCAGTCGCAATGACGGCCACATCGAGATCACGCCGGTCGCCGAGGATGTCATCTACGTGCCCTATTACGAGCCCGAGCGAGTGGTCGTCTATCAGCCTCGTCCGGTTTACTACTATTACCCTCGCTCCTACCCCGTGTATTACTACCCGTACACGTCCGCTTATCATTTCAATAGCGGCTACTTCTGGGGCGTTACCACGGCATTTTCTATCGGCTGGTGGACCGACAGCCTGCATGTCTATCACCACAGCTACCACGGCCATCCGTACTACGGTCGCCATTATCGGGACCGTTGGTGGTACCGGCGCCCGACGATGAGCGTCTACAACCGGCACTATTACAACAACACCCGCGTGACGGTTAATCGTTACTATGACGGCGATCGCTGGCGGCCACGGCACGATCGTCATGCCTACGTGCGCCAGGACGTTCGTCAGGCGAACAGCCGCTACACCGCCAGGCGTGCAAATGAACGCCAGGCCGAAGAACGGCGTCGCACGGCCGAACGTCAGGCCCGCACACAGACCGTTCGCCGTCAGGAGCCCGTAGTGCTGCGTCAACGTTCGGCAGAACAGCGCGCGCGCATGGACGAACAGCGCTCCGACCTGCGTCGGACAGCACAGCAGCGACGCGGTGGCGACGCGGCGCGACGCTCGAGCAGCCAGCAGAGCCGCGACGCCACGACGCGCCAGCGCGACAGTCGTCAGGACACGACGGCCAGGCAAAGCGAGCGCCGCCAGGAACTGGTAGCGCAACAGCGACAATATCGCCAGGAACCCTCGCGCCAGACGCGTGAGCCGACGACACGGCAGTCACGGGATTCACGTCGCGAAACGCCCGACCAGGCCCAACAGCAGCGCAGGCAGCAGGTAACGCCGGCACCCGCGCAGAGGCAGCAGCGTTCTGCTACGCCACAGCGGCAGCAGCGTTCTGCCCCGCAGCCGAGGCAACAGCGTTCTGCCCCGCAGCCGAGGCAGCAGCGTTCTGCCCCGCAG
>SHLT01000048.1 GCA_004282875.1 Chromatiales bacterium
GATTCACTCCGTACTCGATGAAATCCGGAACAGTGAGCCCCTGCCCGACTTTGTTGGCAAGCGCATCCCGGAACTCGAATCGCTGATCAGCATGCTGACCGACGAGGAATGGCAGCTGCCCACCGGAGACCGTGACCGCCTGCTCGCGACCTTTGTCTATTTCGCGGATCCGGAGGATATTCTGCCCGACGACATTCCCGTTATCGGCTATCTCGATGACGTTATCATCATCGAACTCGTCGCGCGTGAGCTGCTGCATGTACGCGAGGCCTATGACGACTTCTGCCGCTTCCGCGATGAGTTTGAGAACGGCCCGCGCAAGAATACGGATCCTGTGATCCGCCGGGATCGAATCGATCGCCGTCGGCAACAGTTGCACCAGCGCATGCGGCGCCGCTCGGCAACGCAGAAGAAAAGCAGCCTCTGGTAGGCGCTACATCCGCATCAACACGGAACCCCAGGTGAAACCGCCACCGAAGGCTTCCATGAGAATCAACTGACCTTTCTTGATGCGTCCATCGCGACGCCCGACGTCGAGTGCCATGGGTACCGACGCCGCAGACGTATTGCCGTGGTCCTGCACCGTCAGTATGACTTTTTCCATGGGCATGTTCAGGCGCTTGGCCATCGCCTGGATGATGCGAATATTGGCCTGGTGAGGAACCAGCCAGTCGAGTTCTTCCTTGCTAACGCCGGCTTTGTCCAACGCCGCCTGGGCAATCCTGCCGAGCGTTTTGACAGCCACCTTGAACACTTCGTTGCCCTGCATGATGATGTTGGCCTCATCAGTACCGGCCGCGGCCAGGTTCTTCGAAACGCCGACCGGGTAATGCAGTAGCTCCCGATACTGGCCATCCGCACCCAGCTCGCAAGACAGGATGCCGGGCTCCTCCGACGGCACCACGATCGCCGAACCCGCGCCGTCGCCAAACAGGACGCAGGTGTTGCGGTCGCCCCAGTCGAGCAACTTGGTAATACACTCGGCACCGGTAACGAGAACGCACTTTGCCTCGCCCGCCTTGATGAACTTGTCCGCAACCGTTAGCGCATAAATAAAACCGGAGCACGCGGCCTCGAGACTGAACGCCGGACAGGCCGGAATACCGAGTCGATGCTGGATGATCGAGGACACATTGGGAAATACGACGTCAGGCGATGTGGTACCCGTGATAACCATATCGACGTCGGCGGGCGTAACGCCGGCATCGTCCATCGCGCTCTTTGCCGACTCGACGCACATATCCGATGTGGTCTGGTCCGCTTCGACGACGTGACGTCGCTCGACACCGGTTCGCGTTCGAATCCACTCGTCAGTTGTGTCGACAATCTTCTCGAGATCGAAGTTGGTCATCACCCGTTCGGGCAGATAGCGGCCCATACCAACGATGCGCGAATACGTCATGCGGCTTCCTCTTGCAGCAAGGTACCGATCTGTTGCGGCAACTGATTTCGCACTTCGACGATCGCCGTGTCGATTGCGTGCTGGAACGCATACGCGTCCGCGCTGCCGTGGCTTTTTATAACAATACCATTCAGGCCTGCCAGAGTCGCACCGTTGTAGTTGCGGGAGTCCATTTCGGCGCTGAGGTGGCGTAACACGCTGCTTGCCAGGAACGCCTGCAACTTCGTTATCCAGTTGCGTTTGAAGGCACGGGCGAGGATATGCTTGCCGAATGCGACGGTGCCTTCGATCGTCTTCAATGCCACGTTGCCGGAAAAGCCATCGGTAACTACCACGTCGGCTTTACCGGACATGAGGTCCGTGCCCTCTACAAAGCCGACATAGTTAAGCGTGCTCGCGCTCAGGACCGCCGCCGCTTCTTTCACCGTGTCGTGGCCCTTGGTGTCTTCCGCGCCGATATTGAGCAAGGCGACACGAGGATCTTTGATCCCCCGTATATCCGCCGCAACGATGGACCCCATGACCGCGTATTGGAACAGCTGTTCTGCGGTTGCCTGCGTGTTTGCCCCGAGATCGAGCATGTGCACGGTACCGCCCATCGCCGGCAGCTCGGCAATAATCGCCGGACGGTCGATTCCGGGGAGCATCTTGAGAACGAATTTGGCCGTCGCCATCAACGCGCCGGTGTTGCCGGCACTGACGCATGCGTCGGCCGCACCCTCTTTGACCAGATTGATAGCGACGCGCATCGAAGAATCCTTCTTCTTGCGCAGCGCATCGGCCGGAGCCTCCGACATTTCGACGACTTCGCTCGCGTGTTCGATACGCAGGCGGGAATCATTGCCGATGATCGTGCTGACGAGGTCGCCCAGCTCATCGCCGTCGCCAACGAGAATCAGTTCCAGGTTGCGGTACTTTTGAAGTGTAGCCGCAGCCGCGCGCACGACCACCTCGGCACCGAGGTCGCCGCTCATTGCATCAAGGGAAATGACCGAGTGAGAACTCACCAATAGACAAACCGGACAGCGTCCGGTTGATCAGCGGGAGGTTTACTCTTCGTCTTCGGTCGACTCAGGCTGCGCAACAACCTGATTGCCGCGGTAGAAACCGTCCGGCGTTACGCGATGACGCAGGTGCGTCTCGCCCGAGGTCGGGTCCACCGACAGCGCCGGCTTCTTCAGCTTGTCGTGCGAACGACGTGCACCGCGCGTTGCAGGAGTCCTGCGACTTTTTTGAACTGCCATAATCTTCTCCAATCGATCCGGTGTGTCAGGCCGAACCTTCGTTATCCTGTGCCATCTGTTCGCGTAATGCAGCAAACGGCGTCGTCATTTCCTCGTCACTGGCCGCCGTTCCCGGCGTCAGCGCCTTGCACGCGCTCGACTCCGTGTGCATTGCTGCAAACGGCAGCGCCATAATCAGCATCTCTTCCACGATAGCCTGCGGCTGGAGCAGCTTGTCCTCCAGCTCCCAGACCTCGTAGTCGTCGTAGCCATCGGCATCCTGCTCCGGCGCCAGCAGGAGCAAATCCGCCTCGGTCTCAAGCGGCAGTCGAAACGCCTCCAGACACCGCTGGCAAACCGCGTCGACCGTAACCTCAACCTGGCACCTGACCGTCGGCAGCGTCCGCTGCGCGTCGGCATAGCCAAACTCAAGCTGTCCCGAAACCACGGCGTCACGCCAGGCCGCGGGTATCTTATCAGCATCGAGTGCCGCAAGGTCTGCTTCGATAATTCCCGCCAATTGCTCGAAATCGCTGACTTTCTCAGCAATTTCAATAACTTGAGAGCCCGCCGACCATTCGGCCGCGGAGCGGCGTTCACGCAGCGGATTACCCATGGCGCGCGCATGATAAGGACCACCGCTCCGTAAGTCAAAGCATCAATGACAGAAATATCGGACGCCGGCAGCAAACCGGGTAAACTTCGCCCCTGGAGAAGTAAGGTTTTGATTTGTTTATGCAAAATCCAACAGCACCGACCATATTCCTGGCCTCGTCGTCCCCGTATCGCCGCAACCTGCTCAATCGCTTCCTCGATCAGTTCGAGGTGGTGACGCCCGGCGTCGACGAGAGCAATCAGGAGGGCCTGGAGCCCCAAGAGCTGGCCGGCCACCTGGCGCGTAAGAAAGCCGAGGCCGTGGCGATCAACGCGCGCGAGGGGCTGGTGATCGGAGCCGACCAACTGGCGGTTCTCGACAATGAGGTGCTCGGCAAGCCCGGCGACCACGCCAGGGCGATTGAGCAGCTGCTCGCCGCCTCCGGCAAGAGCGTGACCTTTCTGACGGCGGTCTGCATCCTCGACCCGGTCGGCCGGGCACGCTACGAACACACTGACAGGACGATCGTGCGGTTCAGAGAATTCGATCGGCGCCTGGCTGAATCCTATTTGCGGTATGACGAGCCTTACGACTGCGCCGGCAGCTTCAAACTGGAAGGCGCGGGTTTCGTGTTGTTCGAGTCAGTGCGCACCGACGATCCCACGGCGCTGATCGGTCTGCCAATGATCTGGGTCGCTGATCGTCTGCTGCAGCTCGGTTACCTGCTGCCATAGCCGCGGTGCACGGGATGACGAACCCATGATTGCGTCGCTCGCCCTGGTTCTCATCGGGTTCTCGATCGTCGCGGCGCCGCTGCTGCTCATCGCTTACCTTGTCTTCCTACGGGACATGGGGAAATCCCGGCTCGGATACGTCGCATGTATCGCACTCCTGCTTGCCATGACCGGGCTGCAGGTCTATCACTGGGCCTTCCTGCAGGTCGGGCTGGAGCCGTTCGAGCATCGGGCCTATGCCTTGCTCCAGCTGGTAACGCCACCGGCGTTTTTCTTCTTCAGTCGCGAAGTACTCGTCGCGGGCAGCACCCGGTCACCCTGGCACATCCTGCACCTGGTCCCGCTCGCCGCCGGACCGTTTCTGCCGCTGTCCTGGATTCCACTGCTCGCGTTCATCCAGGGCGCCGGCTACTCCATCTGGTTCGCATTATTCGTATCCGGACTGCGCCGCCACGTCCATCGCTATCTCTTTGAACTGTTCTTCTTTTGTTATTTCGCGGCACTGGCTATCACAATGCTGGTGCTCGCAACGGCCTCGAAAGTCCTGGGCAATGAAGTCTTCTACCTGGCTTATGCGCTGTTCACGGGTGCGTCTTTCGTGCTCGTGACGGCGGCAATGATCTGGTTTCCGGAAATTCTCGATGACATGTCCGATGCAGCACGGCTCGCCTATGCCTCATCGACGCTCAACAAGGTAAACGTCGAAGCAATGCTTACGGCACTCGATCGAGCTATGACCGAAGACAGGCTGTTCGAGAACGAGAACCTCAGTCTTGCGATGCTCGCAGACACCATCGGGCTGTCGCCGCACCAGTTGTCGGAACTCGTCAACAGCCACTTCGGCTACGGCTTCTCCCGGTATGTTCGGGAACATCGCGTCGCGGCGGCCAAGCGGCTTCTTCTTGAAGATGAGTCCGCCTCCGTTCTCGCCGTCGGCCTTGCCACCGGGTTCCGTTCCCAGTCGAATTTTTACGCGGCATTTCGCGAATTGACGGGGATGTCGCCCGGCCATTGGCGCAAACGCCGCGCAAGACACTGAACCATATCCGCCATTATCAATCAGGACATCTGTAACTACCTGATGATCAATGCGTTTTCAGGTTCTTATTCCATTCCGTGAATCCCGGAAGTTGGCCTTTGAACAGCCGACTACTGTCTCCTTTAAATCAAACGAAAGGAGACAGTCATGCTGACTACTGCAAACTACGTCATGTACCTCGTGCTGAGTATTTTCACGGTCGCTTTCATATCGTCCACGCTCAATCGCGACGGCCGCACTTTTCTTGTCGAAGGTTTTGAGGGCGACAACGGCCTCGCCTACGCAATCAGCCGACTCCTCATGGCCGGCGTTTACCTCGTCAGTCTCGGCTTCGTCCTGCTGCGCATGCGCACCCGGGTGCAGATCGAAACCTTCGAAGAGATGCTCGTCTACCAGGCAGAGGGGCTTGGCCTGGTCCTGCTCGTTCTCGGCGTGGGGCATTTCTTCAGCATTAACGTTGTGCTGCGTATCGCGCGGCGCGGCCTCGGGATGTATACGCGGGCCGGACTGAAATGACGAACCTGTTAGTCGTGATCTTCGGAGTAATCCCCGTCACTGTGCTTGGATTGCTGGCAACGGTCCCCGTGCTGGGCGGCTTCGCGGGCCTGTTCGAACAACCCGCCCGTTCCGCAATGTTTTTGGTCTGGGGGCTGGGCGGCTGGATTGGCGCGAAGAGCATGTTCCGTGCAGCGTTCGGGAATTTCTCGGAATTCACGCCGACGGGGCTCGTTATCGGGATCATGGCGACCTCTCCACTCGCGTATTTCGCGATTACCGCTAATGGCCTCAAGGCAGGCTTGTGGATTGGCTACTGGACAATCGGCCCTATCGTCGTTGCAGGGTCTCTTCTCATCCGCCATTTCTTACTGGAAGAAGTCTAGCGCCCGGACTTCTTGAGGCGCTGCGCTTCGATGACCCCGACGGTAAGAAAGCGTTCGAGGTCATCGGCCAGCGGCGCTGTGAAGTGCATCTCGTTACCGCTGCCGTCTGCAAAAGCAATTGACTGCGCATGCAGGAACAGGCGTTTCAAACCGAAGTGTTTCGCCAACTTGTTCGCTTCTTCGTCACCGTAGCGCTCATCACCGACGATCGGGTGGCCGGCGTGCTGCAGATGCACGCGAATCTGGTGGGTCCTGCCGGTGACCGGCGCGCACTGTAACAGGCTATAGACGCCATACGTGCGGGAAAGGCTCACGCGCGTCTGCGCCTCCTTGCCGTTTTCGCTGGCAACGACATGCCGCTCCCCGCCCTTGCGATTTTGTACCTGCAACGGGACGTCGATGAGTTGCTCACCAAACTGCCAGTCGCCGACGGCAAGGGCCAGGTAGTTTTTCTCGACCTGACCTTCCCGGAAACGCTCGTGCAGTTCCCGGAGCGCGCTGCGGCGCTTGGCCATGACCAGGCAGCCAGAGGTCTCACGATCGATCCTGTGGACCAGCGCCAGTTCCTTGAGGTCCGGCCGGGCGTGCCGCAGCAATTCGATCACGCCGTGACTGATACCGCTGCCGCCATGCACAGCCACGCCCGTGGGCTTGTCGATCACGAGCAGCCGTTTGTCCTCATAGAGCAACCGATCCAGCATGCCCGCAGCCAGCTTCGCGGGCGGCGGCGGCGCTCCGACATTCACCCTTACCGGCGGTATGCGCACCTCGTCGCCTTCCTGCAGCTTGTACTCGGCCCGGATACGGCCGCCGTTGACGCGCACCTCGCCGCGCCGCAGCAGGCGGTACACGCGACCCTTCGGCACGCCGGGCAGTTCCGAGCGCAGGAAATTGTCGATGCGCTGCCCGGCCCGGTCTTCGCTAACGCGGACTTTGCGGACGCCGGAGACCCGCGTGGTGGCGTCATTGGGAGAGTTTTCTTGCATGATCAGTTGCTTAAGCGCGGTTGAGGTGTGCTATATTACCGCCCAGAGGCGATTTGGCATACCAGCCAGCCCCGTCCAGACGAATTATTTTTGGTCCCGCAAACCTGCGAGACCTGATTTCAGAAGGCAGCAAGCACGGAATCCGGCCTGCGCCAAAGCGGCATAGCCGCAGGGAAATCATGCTGATTATTTTGCTGGCACTGACCGCTCTGGGTCAGGCCTACACAGAGATAGTAGAGCTAGTACACGGCGCAATCCGGCGCCGGACTCCTGTGCGTGACATCCCCTGCGCCCGCTTGGCGCCCTGCCCCGTAATGCTGTCCTCCAACCTACAAGTAGGACAACATGAAAAGAATGCTAATCAATGCAACTCAGGAAGAAGAGTTGCGCATGGCGATGGTCGACGGCCAACGCCTCTACGACCTCAATATCGAAGCACCGGCTAGCGAACGCAAAAAAGCCAACATCTACAAAGGAAAGATCACGCGCATCGAGCCCAGCCTCGAAGCCGCGTTTGTCGATTATGGTGCGGATCGCCATGGCTTCCTCCCCCTGAAAGAGATCTCCAGCGAGTATTTCGTCAAGGAGGCCAAGGGAAGCGGCAAGCCCAACATCAAGGACGTTCTCAAGGAAGGCCAGGACATCGTCGTCCAGGTCGACAAGGAAGAACGAGGTAACAAGGGTGCGGCCCTGACGACGTTTGTCAGCCTCGCCGGCCGCTTCATCGTCCTCAAGCCGAACAAGGCCCGGTCGGGCGGCGTCTCACGCCGTATTACCGGCCAGGACCGCGACGCGGCAAGAAAATCGCTCAATGAGATTATCGTGCCTGACGGCATGAGCGTCATCCTTCGTACAGCAGGCATCGAGCGCAGCGCTGAAGAACTGGCCTGGGACCTCGAGAACCTGCTGACGGTCTGGACGGCCATCCTGAATGTTGTCCTGGAACGCCCGTCACCCTTCCTGATCTATCGCGAAAGCGATTCGGTCGTGCGTGCCTTGCGCGACTACCTCACGAACGAGATCGGCGAAATCCTGATCGACGACGAGCAGACCTACAAGGATGCCTGCGAACACGTCGAAGCGACGATGCCGCACAACCTGAAGAAGCTGAAGCACTACACCGACCCGGTGCCGCTGTTTACCCGCTTCCAGATCGAATCCCAGATTGAATCCGCCTTTGCGCACACGGTGCATCTGCCATCGGGCGGCAGCATTGTGATCGACCACACGGAAGCGCTGGTGTCCATCGACATCAACTCGGCACGCGCGACCAAGGGTGGCGACATCGAGGCAACGGCGCTCAATACAAACCTGGAAGCCGCCGATGAGGTCGCGCGCCAGCTGCGTATTCGTGACCTGGGCGGCCTCGTGGTCATCGACTTTATTGATATGGGTCCCAGCAAGCACCAGCGCGACGTTGAAAATCGCCTGCGCGATGCCGTACGCCAGGACCGCGCCCGCGTGCAGATCGGCAAGATCAGCCGTTTCGGCCTGCTGGAAATGTCGCGGCAGCGCCTGCGTCCGTCCATCGGCGAGTCGTCCCACATGACCTGTCCGCGGTGTTCCGGCTTCGGCAATATTCGCAGCGTCGAATCGCTGGCCCTCGCTATCCTGCGCATCGTCGGCGAGGAAGCCCGCAAGGAACGCACGGCCAAGGTGATTGCGCAGCTGCCTGTTGAAGTCTCGACGTACCTTCTCAATGAAAAACGTGACTGGGTACAGAGCCTTGAAGACAACAACGATACGCAGATCGTCCTGGTCGCTAATCCATTGCTGGAAACGCCGCACTACGACGTTCGTCGTGTGCGTGACGACCAGACGGAGCTCGCCGAGAACACGGGCGTGAGCTACGCACTCGCGGACTCGACGCCCGAACCCGAAGCGCCGCAGGCGATCCTGGAACGCAAAGCCATCGAAGCGCCTGTTGTCGGCACGCTCAAACCATCCAAGCCCGCGCCCAAGCGGCAGGAGCCTGAGGAGAAGAAGGAAAAGAAGGGCCTGTTTGCGTCGATCGTATCCATCTTCACTGGCGGCGACGAAGAAGACGAACAGCCAGCGAAGCCGCATCGTCAGAAAGGTGGCCAGCAAGGTCGGGGTAGCCGCGGACAACAGTCGAAACGCCGTGGCAGCGATAACCGCGGTGGACAGCGCAAACCGGCGAGAAAGAAAGCGGCTTCAAAGAAAACGGCCACGAAAAAAACCGCGAAGAAAACCGCCAAGAAAACAACGAAGAAGACAGATTCGCGCCGCAAGCCTGCCCAGAAGGATGGCCAGCAGCAACAAGAGCAACAGGGCCCGGACAAGGGTGACGAGAATCAAACCGAGTCGAAGCGTCCAGCGCGGAGTCGTCGCAGCCGCGGCGGACGTCGCCGGAGGCGCGGCGCTGACAAGCCCGAGCAGGTAACGGATACGCAGCAGCAAGGCGCTGAGCAACAGTCACAGAAACCCGCTGAGTCTAAACAGCAGCAAAAGCCTGCCCAGTCAAAGGCGCAAGAGAAGCCCGCTGAGTCCAAACAGGAGCAAAAGCCTGCCCAGCCAAAGGCGCAAGAGAAGCCCGCTGAGTCCCGGCCGCAAAAGCCTGCTGAGCCCAAGTCACAGGACAAACCGGCTGAAGCCAAGCCGCCAAAGCAGTCGTCCGATAAGCAGTCGGGCCCGCCACGCGCACGCACCGACGCCGAACGTGCTGCCGATACCGGGTCGACGAGTGACACTGCATCGCACAGAGCGCTGAAAGCAGACAAGGCGCAAAAAGAGGACAAGCCTGCCGGCGAGAGCAAGCCGAAACCGCGCCGCACACGAAAGCCGGCTGCTGACAAGCCGGCACCCGACAAGTCCGCCGCAAAGCCTGAAGCGAAGAAAGAGTCGAAGCCTGAAGCTACGAAAGAGTCGAAGCCTGAAGCTACGAAAGAGTCGAAGCCGAAAGCGACGAAAGACGGCAACGGTGCCACAGCGAAGCCCAAGCTGCTGCCCTGGGAGCCGCAGTCATTGCCCGTAGCAACCAAGTCGACTGAGAAACCCAGGCAACCAAAGGCCGAAGCCGCGCCGAAGGCGGAGCCCAAGCCTGAGCCAAAGCCTGAACCAAAACCGGCCGACCCGGCTCAGGACTAGAGCCTATTTCTGGGAAAGCGTCTCGAGCAAGCCTCGGGACGCTTCTTCTACGAGATCCAGAACGCGCTCGAAGCCCGCGGCCCCACCGTAGTAAGGGTCGGGCACTTCCCGTTCGCCCGACGCGCCGAATTCCAGGAACAGGCGCAACTTGTCATGATGGTGCGCAGGCGCCTCGGCGCGTAAACGCTCCAGGTTGTCCTCATCCATTGCGATGACATAGTCGAAGCGCTCGAAGTCATCCGCCGTCACGCGGCGCGCAAAGATTCCTTCAAGAGACATACCTCTGCGCTCGGCAGCAACCCTCGCCCGGTGGTCTGGCGGCTCGCCCGAGTGATACGCATGCGTCCCGGCCGAGTCGATGTGCAGCTGCCCGGACAGGCCCGCCTGTTCGGCAAGATGACGGAACACGCCCTCGGCCGTCGGCGAACGACAGATGTTGCCCATGCAGACGAAAAGAACACGGGTTTCGCGACTCATCCGGCCATCTCCCGCTGTGCGCGCTCGAGGTCGTCGGGTGTATCGATACCGGTGCCGGGGCGCACAGGTGGCACCCCAACGGCAATCGTCATCCCGAGCGACAGTGCCCGCAGTTGTTCCAGTTGCTCACACACTTCAAGATCAGAAGGAGCGGCAGCCACGAGTTCGCGCAATACACCGCAACGATAGGCGTAGATGCCGTGGTGATGGAGCGCGGCACCCGCCGCGCGCTCCTTGCTCCCCGTGTCCCTTGGATACGGAATCGCTGCGCGGCTGAAATAGATAGCGTGCCCCCTGACGTCGCAAATGACCTTGACGCAGTTCGGGTTCTCAAAGTCCTCCCGCGCAAGAAAGGGCGATGCGAGCGTCGCAATGTCGACCGCTGTATCGTCAAGTAACGCGGCACACTGATCCAGCAAGCTGGCCGGCATACCCGGCTCGTCGCCCTGCAGGTTCACGACCACCCGATCATCGGGCCAATCCAGCAGATCCGCGACTTCGGCAATGCGCTCGGATCCGGACCGGTGCTGATCGCCCGTCATGCAGACCGTAGCGCCGAATGACTCCGCGGCATCAGCGATGCGCTCGTCATCCGTGGCGATGATGACTTCGCTGGCCCCGCTTTCCGTACCGCGTTCCCACACATGCTGCAGCATGGGCTTGCCATGGATGTCGAGCAGCGCTTTACCCGGCAGCCGGGTCGACGCGAAACGTGCCGGGATGACGACAACAAATTCAGTCATGCTTGTCCTGATTCGCCTTGAGGCGCGATGTAATCTGTTCCAGGAGCGGCGCCGCGAGGACCGGGTCCATTTGCAGCTCGACGGGCACATACCAGAACTTGTCCTTCGTTGCGGAACCCAGTTTAACGGCATCTTTCTCGGTCATGAAGATCTCGAAGTCGTCGCCGAATTCCAGGTCCTTGCGCGTAAGCACGGCGTGATCCGGAAAGACATGCTCGATGACCTGGATATTCTGCGCACGAAGTAGATCGAAGAACCGGCGCGGATTACCAATTGCCGCAACGGCATGCACCGTCGATCCCGCAAACCGGTCGATAGGCCGCGTCAGGGAACCGTTGAGGCGACAGGCTTCCGATGCCACGAGCTCGAATGAAATCGCGTTCTGTTCGGCGGTTGTCAGTTCGTATTCAGAACCTCGCAGCACGCCGTTCACCAACACCTGGTCCACAGTCTCAAGGCGCTCGGCATTTTCGCGCAGCGGCCCGGACGGCAGGAGGCGCCGGTTGCCGAGACCACGCGAACCGTCAATCACACAGATCTCGTAGTCGCGCGCGAGCCGGTAGTGCTGCAGGCCGTCGTCTGCGACGATCACGTCGGCACCGTCCTCCGCCAGCATGACAGCCGCTCGTACGCGATCCGGGTCCACGACGACCGGGCATTGTCCGCGGCGCGCCAGCAGCACCGGTTCGTCGCCCGCGACGGCCGCATCGGTGTCGGCTTCGACGCGCATCGACGAGTCTGACTTGCTGCCGCCGTAGCCGCGGCTGACGATCCCCGGTTTGAAACCCCGGTCCTTTAGCGCTTCGACGAGCCACAGCACGGTCGGCGTCTTGCCCGTGCCACCCGCCGTGATATTGCCGACGATCAGAACCGGGATGGCCGCCCGGTGCGTCCGCAGCACGCCGCAGCCGTAAAGGAACTTCCGAAGTACCAGGACCAGCCAGTAGAGACCGCTGAACGGCACCAGCAGCCAGCCCGAGGCCGCGCCTTCATACCAGGCGCGGTGAATCCAGTTGTAGATCGGTCCGGCGCTCACTCGTCCCGCGACTCCTCGGTGAATTGCATTCTGTACAGTGCCGCGTAGTGGCCATCCTTTGTCAGCAACTCGCTGTGGGTTCCCGCTTCTACGATGCCGCCCGCATCAAGAACAATGATCCGGTCGGCCATTTCGACCGTCGAAAGCCGGTGTGCAATGACGAGTGTCGTACGGTCTTTCATCAACACATTCAGTGCATCCTGGATACGCCGCTCCGAGTGCGTGTCGAGGGCCGAAGTGGCCTCATCAAGAATCAGTACAGGTGCATTCTTGAGTAGCGCGCGACCAATCGCAATGCGCTGTCTCTGGCCGCCCGATAGCAAAACGCCCCGGTCACCCACCACGGTATCCAGGCCGTAGGGCAATTCGTTCACAAACTCGAGGACATGGGCGGCTTCGGCTGCCTGTAGTAACTCCTCTTCAGAATGCGCCTCGAGATGCCCGTAGGCGAGATTCGCACGAATCGTGTCATTGAACAGCACCACATCCTGGCTGACCACGCTGACATTCCTGCGCAGGCTCGCGAGCGTGTACTCATCCAGCGGAATACCATCAAGCAGAATTTCGCCTGAGTCGATGTCGTAGAAGCGTGGCAAAAGACTTACGAGCGTCGACTTGCCGCTGCCTGAATGACCGACGATGGCGAGCGTACTGCCTGCCGGTATTTCGACACGCAGATCATTGATGACGGGGCCCTCCCCGTCCTCATAAGAGAAACTGACGTGGTCGAACAACACGTTGCCATCGACGCGATCTTTGTCGAGCTTGCCCGTATCGAGCTCGTTTTCCTCGTCGAGGACCCTGAACAGGCTATCGGCGGCAGCAACACCCCGCTGTAGCGTCGCATTGACGTTGGTGATCCGGCGCACGGGTTGCAACATCAGCATCATCGCCGAAAAGAACGAGATGAACTGACCCGGCGTCAATACGCCTTCAATCGACTGTCGGCCAGCCATGTAGATAACCAGGGCTATCCCAAACCCGAACACGACCTGCGTGACGGCCACGCCCAGGGACCGGACTCGAATCAACTTGAGGTTCTGCTTGAAATTACGGCCGTCCGCCTCGGCAAACCGGTCGCGTTCGTACTTGTAACCACCAAATGACTTGACCACCCAGTTACCGCGAATGACTTCGTCGCTCACCTGGGTAACGTCCCCGATGGAGTCCTGGATGCGGCTGCTGTAACGTCGAAACGCGATCCCCAACAAGCGCACAATCACGGCGACGATCGGGAACAGGATGGCGACGAACACCGTGAGCGTCGGGCTGTGATAGATCATGACAGCGAAAGCGGCAATCACCGTTAGCGTGTCGCGGACGGCAATCGTCACAACGCTGGTGACGGACTCGGCAACCATTTCGACGTTGTAGGTCATGCGCGAAAGGAGCGGGCCCGCTGCCTGCGAGTCGAAGAAACGCACGGGCAAGGTCAGAAACTTGTCGAATACCTGGCGACGCAGGTCAGAGATGACGCGCCTGCCAATCCAGCCGAGCGACATTTCGGTCGCGAACCCCGACAGGCCTCGCAGCACGAAGATGCCCATGAAAGCGATCGGAATCCACTGGACCTGCTCGAGTTCTTTCGCGACCAGCGCATCGTCCATGAGCGGCTGCAGAAGGTACACGAGTGCGGCTTCGATGGCGGCCGTTGCGGCCATGCCGATCACGGCAACAAACCCGACCATTTTATGCGGCGTGACGTAACGCCACAGGCGGCCGTAGACCACCTTAACCTCGGGATCGATGCGTTTACTCACGTCAATCCACCGGGTCGTTGACCGTGGCGATGCTAATCCGCGAAAAGCCGAGGCGCGCCGCGACGTCCATCGCCGTCACCACGTCCTGGTGCCTGGCATTGGCATCGGCGCTAATCGTCAGTGGCAGACTATTGTTTCCCCCAGAGACTTTTTGCAGGGTGTTCCGTATCGTCTCCGCGCGATTGTTGATCAATTCTCTGCCATTGACGAGGTAGGTTCCGGATGCGGTGATCATAATATCGATCTGCTCGGGCACTTCTTCGACGATCGCAGTACTCTCCGCTTCAGGCAGACGAATGGTGATCTGCGACTGTTTGACAAAACTGGTCGAGACCATGAAGAAGATAAGCAGGAGTAACACGACGTCGATGAGCGACGTGAGATTGACTTCGGGCTGCGTGCGTTGCCGCAGGCTGAGCTTCATTCAGCGTCCTTCTCGTGCTTGCGTTCGCCTGGCCCGTCTCTTTCATTCCGGCGGTGCAGCGCTTCGACGAGCTTGATGGCTTCTTTCTCCATGTCGACGACCAGCGTGTCGACACGTGAGCGATAGTAGCGATAGCCGATAAGGGCCGGGATAGCGACTGTCAGACCGGCGGCGGTCGTGATGAGCGCCTCGGCAATACCGCCGGCAAGTACGGTCGGGTCGCCGACGCCATGCGTCGTGATGGCGGTGAACACCTTGACCATGCCGATGACGGTACCCAGCAACCCGAGTAATGGTGTTACGGCGGCGACCGTGCCCAGCGTCTCGAGATACCGCTCGAGTTCATGCACCACATGGCGCCCGGTATCTTCGATCGAGTCCTTCAGCACCACCCGATCCCGATCGCGGTTCATCAGGCCGGCCGCCAGGATCTGGCCAAGCGCCGAACCCTGGTGCAGTGTCTGGATCTGTTTCTGGTCCAGCTGGTCCTTCTTGACCCAGCCCCAGACCTTGCTCGTCAGGTCTTCGGGAATCACGCGCTTTTGCTGCAGCGTCCAGAAACGCTCCAGGATGATCCCCATCGCGACGATCGCGCAGAGAACAATCGGCAACATCAACCAGCCGCCGGACTTAACGATTTCAACCATATGGATCAGACCCAATCGGAAACATGAAATATACAACAGATGTCAGGTCGCAGCATGCCAGAAACGCCGCCGGAGCCGACGCTCCTGACCCGGACCCGTCACGCCATTTCGGGCACAGACACGAAAATGTACCGCACCCGTGGTTGCCGTATTGAGTACTTGGGCTCCGTGTGCCTGCCAGCGCTCCACAACGCGAGGCTTTGGGAAGCCCCAGCGGTTCCCATGGCCGGCTGAGACGACCGCGAATTCAGGACTTACCGAATCTGTAAACGGTACGCTCGACGACGTCATGCTGCCGTGATGCGGTACAGCGACGATATCACTGGCAAGATGCGCCCCGCTCTGGATCAGGACACGCTCGGTCTCTGCTTCGATATCGCCCGTGAGCAGCAATCCGTGCTCCCCGGCCCCTACTCGCAACACACAGGACGCCGCGTTACCGGTATCTGCCGTGCCTGCGTCAGGGTGCAGCATCGCAAAATCAACTTGTCCTGAGGACCAGGTGTCCCCCGCCACGCACCGGCGATCGGCCCTTCCCGCCAGTGACTCTCCTGACAGGACCGTGCCTATACGCAGCGTCTTGCGAACTTCGTCGAGTCCGCCACTATGGTCGAGATCATCGTGCGAAACGACGAGCCAGTCGATACGGTCCACGCGCCGCGACCTGAGGAACGGCAGAATGCTCTGCCTCGCGACGCTGCCGCCGCTGCGCCATGCCATCCCCGTATCGAACAGCATGGTGTGTTCGTGTGTCTGCACGACGACAGCAAGGCCCTGCCCTACGTCCAGTATCCAGCTGTCGAAACAGTCCACCGGAGGTGCCGGCGGGCGCCACGTCACGATCGCGATCACGCCCAGCACGGCGACGTGACGGCCGGGCCAGCCTCGTGGCAGAACGACCCAGGCGAGCGGCAGGAGCACAAACAACCAGGCCACGCCCTGAATTTCTGCCAGCATCGTGTTTGCATGCGGCAAGGCGACCATGCCGTCGATAAACCTGTCGAGCGCGTCGATACAGCGCGCTGCCGCCCCGAGGAACAGACCTGCCAGCGTTTCCGACCATCGCAGGACCGTCAGCGCGGCCAGCGTCAACGGGACGATGACGAAACTGAATACCGGGACAGCGACCAGGTTGACCGGCGTTGCGGCCACGGCAAAACGCTGAAATATCAGGGACGTCAAGGGCAATAGACCAAACAGCAGAGAGATCTGCATGACAAGCAGTTGCCGCGGCGCGCGCAGCCACCGCGGCACCGGCGTGCCAGCCTCGCGGCGACGCGCCAGCCACAAAAGAACCAGTACCGCGGCGAACGACAAATGGAAACCCGGCGTCATGGTAGCAACGGGGTCAGAAAGAAAGACGACCAGCGCCGCCAGCGCGACGGCGGCCATGGGATCCACAGTTCGACGGCGTGCGATCGCGACTGCAACGACTGTCAGCATGATGACAGCACGCCGTGCCGGAACGCCGAATCCAGACGTCAGCGCGTACGCCAGTGCGCACAGCGCGCCAATGAGCACAGCCGGCACATAGCTGTTCCTCTGCCCCGCCAGCCAACCCGTCAACGCATACGCGACAACAAAGGCGGCCAGTGCCGCGAGGCCAACGTGCAGACCTGAAATCGCCATCAGGTGACTGGTTCCGGACACGGCAAACCTGTCCCACTGCTCGCCGGTGACCTTATGGCGCAGACCCACACCGATTGCCGCCAGCACCGCGGCCGCCGCGTCAGATTCCGTGGCAGCCGCGGCGCGCCGGACAAAGTCCTCCCGGTACCGGTCCAGCCACGTGGTCGTGCCGGACCATAACAGTCGATTGCGCTTGCCGCCGACAACGTAGCCGGTCGCATGGATTTTTTCTCGAAACAGCCACGTCTCGTAATCGAAAACGCCGGGATTGAAGGTGCCTCGTGGCTGCTGCAGTCGTAGCTCCAGCTCCCAGACCTCGCCAATTGCCGGCACCCAGGGAGGGTCAAACCAGCTCACGCGAATGCGCGGCGGAATCCTGGGGTCGCCGGCCGGTTCGACGTAGAGCTGCAGCGCATCGCCACGGACGGCAGGCGCTGCCGCAATGCGCACGCGTGCGAGCATACTGTCCCCCGCGAACTCGGGATCCAGGCGCTGCGTAATGATGTCCCCGGCCGCGAGCATAAAGAGCGCATAGGCACCGAGAAAACACGCCGGCGATCGCCAGCGGCGAAGCAAGGCCAGGCAAAGCGATGCAACCAATAGCAGGCTGGCGTGGTCTGACGATAACAGTAGCGTGCTATGCTGCGCCGCCATACCTCCAGCCAACATCAGGACACAGGGTTTGACCACGGCTGCGGCGTACGGCGTCGGCACCCATACCATGACCCGGATACACCCGAATGCCCAGACGCGTTTTCAAGAAATTTGCCTTCAAACGCAGCCAGATTGCCGAGCGGTGGTTCATGACTCCGTTCCGGCACATGTTGCACGACACGCGGCTGTGGGGTGTGCGCCGCCGCTGGGTTGTTCCGGCATTCGCCCTTGGGCTGTTTATCGCGTTTATGCCGGTTCCCGGTCACACGCTGATTGCCGCGCTCGCCGCTTTGGCGCTGCGGGTCAACATTCCGGTGGCAGCCGCCGCTACCTGGGTCAACAACCCCGCGACCATGTTCGTGATCTTCCCGGGTACCTATCAGTTCGGTCGCACGCTGCTCGGCAGCCCGCCGAGAGACGTCGCCTTCGACCTGTCCTGGGAATGGATGACCCATACCTTCGTGAATATCTGGCAGCCGATGCTGCTGGGGAGCGTGTTGCTCGGACTGACCGCCGCATTCGTCGGTTACGTTACGCTCGACGTGTTGTGGCGCTTGTCACTGGCCAAGTACAAGGAACGCAAACGCCGCGACCGGCAAGACTCGGACTCAGCCTGACTGCTTGAGCACGCCGTCCTCGAGAACGAGAATCCTGTCCATGCGCGCGGCAATACCGTGATCGTGGGTCACGATAACGAGGCTCGTCTGTAACTCCTGGTTCAGTTCCAGCATCAGGCCAAGCACATGCTCGCCGTTGCCCGAATCGAGATTGCCGGTCGGCTCGTCCGCAAGCACCAGCTGCGGACGTGTAATCAATGCCCGGGCGACTGCCGCTCGCTGGCGCTCGCCACCGGACAATTCTCCTGGTTTGTGTGTCAGGCGTTCTCCGAGGCCAACGCGTCCCAGCAGCTCGCGTGCTGCCGCCAGCGCCGCGGGCTTCGGCTCCCTGCGAATCAACAAGGGCATCGCGACGTTTTCCTCGGCCGTGAACTCGGGCAACAGGTGATGGAACTGGTACACGAAGCCAACATACCGGTTACGCAGCTCGCCCTTCTGCGCCTCGGTCGTCCCATGCATGGGCGCGCCATTGATGAGGACGCCGCCTTCTGTCGGCTCATCGAGACCGCCCATGATCTGCAACAACGTCGTCTTGCCGGATCCCGACGCGCCGATAATCGCAACGCGCTCCGCCGGCTGTACGGCGAGATTGACGCCGCGCAGCACTTGCAGCGTCGACGCCCCTTCTCGGAACTCCCGCACGACATTGCGACATTCAAGGACAGGTTCAGTCATATCTCAGGGCCTCCGCCGGCGAGGTCTTCGACGCGACCCAGGCAGGATACAAAGTTGAAACAAGGGCGAGCACCAGCGCGATAAGCGCAATACGAATCACGTCGCCGTACTGCAATTCTGAGGGCAGATCGCTGATGAAATATACGTCCGCGGCCAGGAACTTGATACCGAAGGCCGCTTCGAAAAAACCGACAATGGCTTCGAGGTTCAGCGCCACCAGTACGCCGCCCAGCACACCTAGCAAGGTGCCTGCGATGCCGACAATGCTGCCCTGCGTCACGAACACCTTGAGAATGCTCGATGGCGTGGCGCCGATAGTCCGCAAAATCGCAATATCGGCCTGCTTGTCCTTCACAACCATGACCAGCGTCGACACGATATTGAACGCGGCCACTGCGATCACCATCAGCAGGATCACGAACAGGATGGACTTGGTGATCTGGATGGAGCGAAAGAAATTGACGTGACGCCGGGTCCAGTCGCTAACCAGGACGATTTCGCCATGTGCGCGCGCCACTTCCCGCACGATATCGGCCGCGGCATAGATTTCCGTGACCGCGAGGCGCACACCGGACACGGTGTTTTTCTTCTGGTACAGGCGCTGTGCGTCGCCGATGTTGACGAACGCCAGGCGCCGGTCGAACTCATACATGCCGACACGATAAATGCCGCTGACAGTAAAGCGCTTGGTCCGTGGAATGACACCGACCGGCGTCACCATGCCCTGGGCCAGCGTCAGCGTGACCTTGTCACCCTGACTAAGCTGTAGCTCCTCGGCGAGTTCGACGCCGAGCACGATATTGAACTTGCCGGCCTCGAGGCTTCCCAGGTTTCCCTGCTGCATGACGCCGGCGATACCGGAAACCGAATCCTCGAGGTCCGGGGCGATACCGCGGATCTCCGCGCCGCTGAGCTGCTTGCCTGCGACCAGCAGCGCCTGCCCTTCAACATAGGGAGCCGCCGCCCGGACCCGCGCATTGGCGAGCGCCACTTCACGTACGGCATCGGCACCGGCGAGACTGCCGTTGACGTCTTCGATCGTCGCGTGGGCCGTCATGGCCAGCAGCCGGTCCTTGAGTTCCCGCTCGAACCCGTTCACGACAGAGAGGACAACGATCAGCACCAGCACGGCAATCGCAATGCCCAGCATCGAGATCGCCGATATCAAGGAGACAAAGCTGTTGCGGCTGCGCGAGCGCACATAGCGATTGCCTATCCAGACTTCGAATCGTCTGCCCATCGCCTACTCGTACCTCAATGCTTCGGCAGGGTTGACCAGGGCTGCGCGCCGTGCCGGGTACAGCGTTGCCAGAGACGTCAGGATAAAAGCCGCGACAGCAATACTGCTGACATCCTGCCATTCCAGTTCTGACGGAATCCGGGACACGTAGTAAACGTCTCCGGGCATGATTTGAAAACCGAACAGCTGTTCGAGGAACGGCGCAATGACCGGCACATAGATCGCCAGAACGACACCCAGGACGACACCGATAGCCACCCCGGCCCAGCCGATAATTGCACCCTGGACAAAAAAGACCCGGACGACGCCGTTTGGCCCCATACCCAACGTGCGTAGCACCGCGATGTCCGTTGTCTTGTCGGTCACGACCATGACCAGGCTCGCAACGATGTTGAACGCCGCAACGCCGATAATCAGCGAGAGAATCAGAGACATCATCATCTTCTCGATACGAATGGCGCGGAAGTAACTGCCATTCTCGATGGTCCAGTCGCTCGTCGTGACCGCATCCCCCAGACGCTGTTGCAACGACGCTGCGATCGCCGGCGCCGCCATAACGTCGTCTGCCCGGAAACGGACCGCGTTCACCGCGTCGCCGATATCGAGGATAGCGGCCGCGTCGGTTGCGTGTACCAGCGCGAGGACGCTGTCATGATCCGCAAGACCGGCCTCGAACACACCACCAAGTACGAACCGCTCGAGCCTGGGTTCGAGTGTGCCGTCACCCACGGGCCGTGGGATCAGGAGCACGACGCCGTCGCCGATCCGGACATTCAGGTCATACGCGAGTATGCGACCCAGTATGATCCGACGATCACCCGGGGCGAGCACACCAAGGTCGCCCTCGACCATGTTGATCATGTCGCCGGAAAGCGCGTCCTCCCAGGTCGGATCAACGCCATGCACCATGACGCCCAGCAGATCCCGGCCGGACTGGATCATGCCTTCGATTTGTACGAACGGCGCCGCCGCGGCCACGCCATTCTCGGCATTGACCTCGTCGACCAGCGCCTGCCACTCCAGCACCGGCCCGCTGCTCCCGCTAATCGTGCCGTGCGCCGACATGCTCAGAAGCCGGTTTCTGAGCTCTCCCTCGAAGCCATTCATGACTGACAGGATGACGATCAGCGCTGCCACGCCGATGGCAATACCGACGAGGGAGATCAACGTAATAAACGACACGAAGCGGGTGCGCCGCTTGGCTCTCAGGTAGCGCAGCCCGACGAAGAGTTCGACTGGATTCAGCATTGCGCCGCATTGTGACACAGTTCGCATGTCTCATCCTGCGTCCCGGTGCTATAGTCGCAGGACCCGAAATTGAGAGACCTTGTGGAGAAGGATCATGGCCAGGATGCGTACGCTTACGTTCATCGCTTTGCTGCTTGCAGCAATGGGCACCGCGAGTGCCGATACGCTCAGGATGGATGGCGCGTCGGCTATGTCAGGCGACGGGCGACCCAGCCGCGGCATGACGCAGAAGAGTGTCGAATCGAAGTACGGCAGCCCGGCCTCAGTCAGGGCGCCGGTCGGCGAGCCGCCGATTACGCGCTGGGAGTACAGCGATTTCGTCGTGTACTTTGAGTACGACAAGGTTATCCACACCGTTCTGAAGCGCTAAAGCGCAAGACTTTTACAGAGAAGCCCGGGCCGGCAACGACCCGGGCTTTTTTGTGCAGGACGCACTCATGTCGCGACAAAACTGCACAGCAGTTTTGGACAACGCGAATGCGTTGGCCCGGAGGGCTGAGGGCCGAAGGCCCGAATCCACCGCAGGGATGCGCGGTGTGAGTGTGTAATAATCGCGGCCCGATTTTCGCATTGATACCCACTGCTACCGTGAACGCGCCACTCCTTTTACCTGCCAGCCCCAAGCTGCCTGTTCCCGGCCACAAGGCCGCCTGGGGCCGGCTGATCGGTGCGAGCCTGTCGCTCGCCGCCGCCGAACTGGCGCTGCGCATCGACCGGCCTGTCCTCGTCCTCGCCGAAGACCCGCGGCATGCCGACCAGTTGGAAACGGAGATTCGGTTCTTCGCGGGCAACGCTCTGCCGGTTGAGCACTTCGTCGAATGGGAGACACTGCCCTGGGACAGCTTCTCGCCACACCAGGACATTATCTCGCAACGCCTCCGCGTGCTGGCACGACTCCCCGAAATGCGGCACGGCATAGTGATAGCGGCTGCGACGGTGTTGCAGCAACGGCTGCCGCCTGTCGACTATGTCACGTCCCGTTCGTTGTCGTTACGGCGCGGCCAGGCGCTGCCGCGGGAGCCGTTCACGGATTCACTGGTCGCGTCCGGGTACCTGCGGGTGCCGCAAGTCTCCGAGCATGGCGAGTTCGCCGTGCGCGGCTCGCTGATCGACATCTTCCCGATGGGTGCGGACACACCGGTGCGTATCGATTTTTTCGATGACGACATCGAATCGCTGCGCTACTTTTTCACGGATACCCAGTTGTCCGGCGAACGGATTGATGCCATCGATATTCTGCCGGCGCGCGAAGTGCCGCTCGATGCCGATGCCGTCAGGCTGTTTCGTGATCGTTACCGCGAACGCTTTGAAGGACAGCCGTCACGCTCGCGTGTCTACCGCGAGGTGTCCGACGGCATCGCCCATGGCGGCATCGAGTACTTCCTCCCCCTGTTTTTCGACAGCACGGCGTCGCTCACCGATTTCCTGCCAGGCAACTGCGTGGTACTCGGCCCGGCCGGTCTCGATTCGCTGCTGGAACAATTCTGGGTTGAAGCGCGGGAGCGTTACGAGCTCTGCAGCCTTGACCGCGAGCGGCCGATTTTGAACCCTGGGGAGACGTTTCTCGCACCGGAGTCCGTCCCCGCTGCGCTGGCTTCATTCCCTGCCATCCAGTATGCGACGCAATCCCTGCCGGAAAACGCGCAGACCCTGAATTTCGACACGCGGCTACCGCCGGCCATGAAGATCGAGGCCCGTTACGAGGACGCCGCGGCTTCGCTCATGCAGTTCCTCGAGTCTTTCGACGGCAGGGTCCTGTTCTCGACCGACTCACCGGGCCGGCGCGAACAGCTCTTCGACATGCTCTCGGGCCGCGGCCTCGACCTGGCGCGCATCGACAGCTGGCAGGACTTTACCGACGACACGCATCGCGTCGGTGTGGCCGTCGCCCCGATCGACTACGGCGTGCTGCTGCCGGGTGCAGGCGTTGCGCTGATCAGCGAACAGCAGCTCTTCGGTGAGCGCACCAAGGCGCGCAAACGTCGGCGCA
>SHLT01000208.1 GCA_004282875.1 Chromatiales bacterium
TGGGGGCAGATGAAGCAGCAGCTGTTCGAGTACATCAACGAGCACATCAAGCCGGCACGCGACGAGTACGACAGGCTGGTCGCCGAGCCGGATATTGTAGAGGCGGAGTTACAGAAGGGTGCTGTACGAGCGCGGGAACTGTCGGCGCCGTACCTTGCAGAAATACGGCACGCGATCGGCATCAGGACGCTTGGGGAGCCGGGGTAGGACTATGGGCAAAGATCGAATCAGGGACTTGTTGACGCAACTGCAGGAAGAAATCCGCAGTACGGACGTGGACGACGAGGTCCGAGAGCTCATCAACGAGCTCGACAAGGATATTCACGGCGTTATCGAAAACGACGAGGATGTGAACGCGCTCATCGACCGCGCCAAAGAGATGGAGGCGGGCTTTGCGACCAAGTATCCGGCTGCCGAGCGCTTCATGCGCGAGGTGATCGATGCGCTGGTCAGGATGGGCATCTAGGCGGTACCGAACCGGGTCTTGGCCATGCTGGAAATGAAGCTCTCCTGTGAACGCTGCTCTGCCGACCTCGCCGAGGGGACGGGCACGGCCTACATCTGCTCCTACGAGTGCACTTTCTGTGCACAGTGTGCCGAAAATGCACTAAACTTCGTCTGCCCAAACTGTAGCGGCGAGCTTGTCGTGCGGCCTGCACGCGAGCAACGCTCGAATTGAAACGGAACTTCCCCTGCGACTCCGGTCGAAGGGCAGGGACATCTACCAACCAAGGAATAATAATCGTGTCAAAGATTCTCTCGCTGGTCGCACTGGCGACGCTCGTAACTGGCTGCGCCAGCACCGCACCCGAGGCGCCAGCCGACGGGGTTGCAGCAAAAGAAGATGAGAAGCAGGAAATGCGCTGCCGCTATGTCAGGACGACCTCGTCCCGCCTTGGCTCCAAGGAATGCGAAGTCGTCGACGACTAGACGCTGCCTGATTTTTCCGGATTGTCCTCAGGCGTCCGGTACTTGCATGCGCCAAGGCCCGGGCTTAGGCTCAGGGGCGCATGGAGACGAGGTTTTTATCCAAGGTCGATGGCTGGCTGGTTCCTGTTATGGTCCTGGCGATGGCGGGGCTGCTTGGGGCCCTCATCGGCGTCCTGGTTACGCCGACTCCGTGGCCCGTCCGGGTCCTCGTCGCGGCTGTCGCGGTTGCAGTCATCCTGCTGCTGTTCGCTGTTTTCCGGGGCACCTGCTACACCGTCACGGAACAGGAGCTGCGGATCGTCTCGGGGCCCTTTCGGTGGACCATTCCGGTCGACGAGATCACCGCAATTGACCCATCACGAAACCCGCTTTCGTCACCCGCGCTGTCGCTCGATCGACTCAAAATTTCCTACGGCAAGCGTAAGTTCGTATTCATATCGCCCTCCGACAAGGCGGGTTTCATGCGTGCCATGGAACGGGTGCGCGGCGGTCAGGAATGACGCAGGCACGCAAGCGCCACTGGGAGGGCGTCTACGAAAGCAAGTCCGCAGGCGAGGTGTCCTGGTACCAGGCGACCCCGGAACGCTCGCTGGCGCTCGTCAAGAAAACGGGGATGTCCAGGGAAGCCCCGATCATCGACGTGGGTGGCGGTGCGTCAACGCTTGTTGATCATCTGCTCGACGCGGGCTACACCGACCTGACCGTACTCGATCTTGCAGCGGCCGCATTCGAGCAGGCTCGAGCACGCCTTGGCGCTCGGGTGCATCGCGTTGACTGGTTGGTCGCGGACGTCATGCGATTTGAGCCCCGGCGTCGCTACCGGCTCTGGCACGATCGCGCCGTGCTGCATTTTCTGACAGAGGCCGCCGACCGTGAACGCTATATCACCGTGTTACGGCAGGCGCTCGAGCCGGGTGGCCACGTGGTCATTGCCGCATTCGGCTCGGACGGACCGAAGCGATGCTCAGGCCTCGACGTTCGGCGTTACAATGTCGACTTGCTGAAAGAATTGCTGGGCCCCGAGTTCGCACTGCAATCGCATGAACTCGAAAACCACCAAACACCAACGGGCGCCGTCCAGCAGTTCCTGTATTCCTGCTGGACCA
>SHLT01000049.1 GCA_004282875.1 Chromatiales bacterium
GTAGAATAGGGGACAGACCACAGGAGAGGTGCCGGAGTGGTCGAACGGGCCTGATCGACAAAACGGCAAAGCCGTTTTGGACGCCGCAGGCGCCCCGCAGGGGTGAGAATCGCCTTGAGGCGATTCGAATCAAACCAGGTGTACTGGCGTCCGCAGGACGCCTGCTTCAGAATACAAACAGACCGTATGGAGAGGTGCCGGAGTGGTCGAACGGGCCTGATTCGAAATCAGGTGTACGGTTGTACCGTACCGTGGGTTCGAATCCCACCCTCTCCGCCAGAAAATAAAATGGCCCCCTCGTGGGGCCATTTTGTTTTTTTGCCGAGCGTGGTCGCGGAAAAGGACCCTGTTCGACAGGCGCAGCGGCGTAGCCGCATGCCTGGTCGCGAAGCGACAATCCCACCCCTTCCGCCACAAATAAGAAAGGGCCCGCAAAGGGCCCTTTCGTTATGGCATGCATGACTTGTTCGTCTATTCAGACGACCACGTCGCACGCGCGTACCAGAACACGCCCGGTATATCGTACGTCGTGGCATCGAAGCCATTGAGCGCGCAACTGAAGCACGGTGGCGGATCTTCGTTGGTCACATTGTTGATACCAAATGTCAGCAACAGCTGATCACTCAATGCGGCCGGACGCCAGTTGCCCTGCAGATCGAGATAGAAGGTACTGTCGATCTCATTCGACTCGTTTGCCTCATCGGAACACAGGCCAAGCCCGCCCAGGCCCGTGCAGTCTTCGGTTACGGCATCGATGTAACGGAGCGTTCCCGCCACCGACCAACGGTCGTTCAATAGCTCTGCCGTCACTGACGACTTGAGTTCGGGATACGCCTGCTCCGGATCGCCGGTCTCGGTTCCTTCCAGCGGTACGTCAACAAAACCCGTCGACGTCGGCACGATCTGTACGTACTCGTCGAGCACGGTCGTCATCCAGTTAATCTGCCACTGGCCGTACGAAGTTTCAGGACTCGAGTAGCGTAACGTGACGTCGTAGCCCGAGGTCTCGATGCCGCCGATATTGGTCAGCTGGTTCGAGAAGTTGTTGATGACACCGCCCGAGGTACGCGTGATACCGCTGCAGAGGCCCGGGTCGAGTGTTGCTACGCAACCGGCCAGCTGCACTTCGGCATCCAGTGCCTGGACTGCACCGTCAACTTCGTGGCTGTAGTACGTGAATTCGGCCTGCAGCGCTTCGATCCAGCCGACACTCTCCGCCCAGTTGGCATCGTAGACGAACCCAACCATCACGCTGTCCGCCTCTTCAGGCTGGAGCGCCGGATTGCCGCCCGTGGTTACCGAGATCTGCGGGTTGAATTGCACGTAACTGCCGTCCGACGGTACGCCGAGCGTGATGCAATTGTTGATCGTCTGCTGATCAGCTGGCGTGTTGCCAGGAATCGTGCCGTTGAAATCCGAGCACGGATCGTTCAACGTCTGATCAAATCGTGCCGCCGAACCGAACAGTTCGCCAATACCCGGTGCTCGCAGGCCCTCGGCGACCGACGCACGTACCAGGAAGTTGTCGACAGGCCGCCACTTGATGCCGAACTTGGACGTCGTCTCATTACCGAACGTGCTGTAATCCGATGTGCGCGCCGCTATCGAGAGGTCGAGCGTATCGGCAAGGGCAACATCCGAGAGGAGCGGGATGTTGAGCTCCACGAAGAACTCATCGACGTCAAACTGGCCAGCAGTCGGTGAGGAAGGCACGCCTGCGGACTCGCCGGCAACGACCACGGCATCCGGCTGGAAGAACCCATCCTGTTCACGGTGTTCGAAGCCGGCCGCAAACTGCAGCATGCCGGCCGGCATCTCGAACAGGTCACCCGTGATATTGGCCGAGACGAGGCTGAGCTCCTGCTCGCTGACGTCCTTCTGCACGAATCCGACCCAATCGAGCATCGCCTGCGTGATCGTGCCGCCGCCACTGCCCTGGCCGCCGAAGAAATTGAACGGGACACAAGGTGCCTGGCAGTCTGAAACCGGCCCCAGCGCTTGCTGCAACTTGCGCGAGTTGTAACCACCGCGCTTGATCTGGTCCGCGCGATTCTGGGACGTGATTACGTTGATGTCCCAGTAGTAACGGCCGGGACCCATTTCGAAATCGCCCGTGAGCCCGGCGCCGACGTAGTAAGTGTCGACGTTTTGCTCGAAAATGCGCGGCCCGCCTTCGAGCGGCCGACGCCCGAAGAAATAGGCGTTCGTGCTCGAATCGACCGTGAAGCCGAACGGGTTAAACGGGTTGGTTACGTCCACCGAGATCGTATCCAGAAGGTTGCCATTGCCGGCTTCCGGCCCGATGAACAACGGTTCCGGCGCGGCCTGGTTCTTCGACTGACGATTGTTGAACAGCGCTTTGACGTACACGCTCACGTTTTCGGTGACCTTATGCGTCGCCTGTGCGTAAACATTGGTGCGCTGGCTTGGCGTCAACACGAGGTTGAACTGCGAAAAATTGAAGCGATCAGCCGTCGTGAACGGATGAAAATCGTCGCCTCCCCCGCAGGGATCGGCCGGGTTGTAAAACGGTATTCCCGTGACGCCATCGTTGATCGTACAGTCGACACCCATACCCGTGTTGGGATCCGTCAGGAAGAAACGTCCCTGCGGCGTACCGGAACTTCCGCCCTGGCCGGTCGTAACGAACGGGATTGGCGTCGACGACTGCGCACGGTCACGAGCCAGCACTTCATCCTGGTCCGAGAACCCGACGTTCAGGAATACGCTCGTGCGCTCACCCGCGGAACCGAGCGATATATTGTATTCCTGGGTTTGGCCGTCGCCCTCGTCGTAGCCACCTGTGTAGGCGGAAATCTCGAGACCATCGAAGTCTTTCTTGGTGATGATATTGACGACCCCCGAGATCGCGTCACTGCCATAAATCGACGATGCGCCATCCTCGAGAACCTCGATGCGCTCGATGATGCCGACCGGAATCGTGTTCAGGTCGGTCGCCGACGACACGCCGCTCGCCGATGAGCCGTTGACCCAGCGAACTCCGTCGACAAGGATCAAGGTACGCTTGGCACCGAGGAATCGAAGGTCCATTTGCGCCGCGCCGGCACCAATGCCGCCACCGTCCGGTGGGAAGCCGAAGTTGCCGCTGCTGTTAAACCGTGTGTTCAACGCGCCGCCCGACGACGACAGGCGTTGCAAATAATCCCCGATCGAGGTCAGGCCTGAACGATTAATGTCTTCCTTGCTGATTTGCAGGACCGGTGACGCCTCATCAAGCGGATTACGCCGGATGCGCGAACCCGTGACGACAACTTCTTCCAGCGTGTCGTCGGCTGACGTGTCCTGCTGTGCGTTGGCATCCGAGGATACAAACGCGCCAAGTGCAAGAGTTAAGGCCGCAACAAGGCCCACAATATGCGAGTTTTTCATGACTTCCCCCTGTTAGTGTTTTGAATGAACACCCTGTGTTTTGAGTATAGAAGAGCATGGAAGTTTCGCCATGCGGTTCTGCGCCACTGCTGACAGCGCTGTCATTTCATGCCAGAATAGGCACTCGTGTCTTTCTGCCGCGGAACAGGCACGAGGATTGAAAGGCCAACCAGGAGCGCAAGAGAGATGAACAAGTCAAAGACGAATCCTTATCCTACTCTCAACAAAATGGGCGTAGAGAGTCCGAAGCAGATCGCCAACTATTACATCTCCAGCATCAATTTCATTGATGTACTGAGGATCGTCTATGAGCGGCCCAAGGACTCCTACCTGCCGTCCAGCCGGACCTACAAGTTTCCCCGGGTTCCGAGTAGTGACGCGTCCGAAGGCCAGAAAGACAAAGAAGCAGGCGTCTTGAGGACTCACCCGATGCTGCGCTCAGCGCTGGAGGAGTTGCAGCAGATATTCGCAGCAAGATCCAGCAAGGAGAGCATTGCCGCTGAGATCCTTAACGAAATAGCGTTGCTCGAAGAAGACATCGCAATGCGCAGCGAATGCCTGAAGGTTCTTGTCAGCAAGATTCCGGCTGTCGACTGACTTACTATGAACGGCGTCTCTTACATGATTTAAGAATACTCAGGAACGCCAGATTTTGTCTAAGGATAAATTTCGTTTTTCCACGATAACCGCCATCGTGATCGCCAACATGGTTGGCACGGGCGTGTTCACGAGCCTCGGCTTTCAGCTTCTCGACATTCAGTCCGGCTTCGTCATCCTGGTGTTGTGGGCACTGGGTGGGTTGATCGCTGTGTCCGGCGCCATGACCTATGCCGAATTGGGCGCAGCGTTCCCCCGTTCGGGTGGTGAGTACAATTTTCTCTCCAGGATTTATCATCCGGCCGTGGGATTCGTGGGCGGCTGGACGTCGCTGACAATCGGCTTCGCGGGCCCTTCCGCACTTGCCGCGATGACGTTCGCTGCCTACGCCACATCGATCCTCGAAGTGGCACCGTCGGCCTGGCTGGAGCGCGCGTTGGCCGTGGGGCTGGTGGTCGTATTGACGCTCGTACACGCGGGCCGACGGCGCAACAGCGGGGGAATCCAGGTTATCTTTACGATTCTCAAGGTCGTCGTCATTGTTGGTTTCTGCCTGGTGGCCTATCTGTTCATCGACGAGCCCCAGCCGGTACGATTTCTGCCGTCTGCGGGAGACAGCACGCTCATTACCAACAGCGCATTCGCCATCTCGCTCATCTATGTCAGTTATGCCTACACGGGCTGGAACGCCGCAACCTACCTCTCGAGTGAACTGGAGAACCCTCAGCGCACGCTGCCCAGCATCCTGCTCACGGGGACGCTGGTCGTCACGCTGCTGTACGTCGCATTGAATTTCATCTTTCTATATGCCGCACCGGTGGCCGATCTCCAGGGCCAGGTCGAGGTGGGGCTAATCGCGGCGAAGGCCGCGTTTGGTGAAGCGGGCGGTCGATTCACGGGTCTCGTGCTCGCACTGTTGTTGATCTCGACGGTCAGCGCCATGCTGATGGCGGGCCCGCGGGTACTGCAGGTCATGGGACAGGACTTTCGCGTCCTGCGGAGCATTGCCCGTGTCAATGATGACGGTATCCCAACGACCGCGATCATCATCCAGTCTGCACTCGCTATCCTTTTTATCCTGACATCGAGCTTCGAGTCCGTGCTCCTGTTTGCGGGGTTCACGTTGGCGCTGAACAGTTTTGTGACCGTGCTCGGCGTGTTCGTGCTGCGGTGGCGGCAGCCTGGACTCGAGCGGCCCTACCGGACGTTTCTGTTCCCACTGCCGCCCCTGATCTACCTGGGACTCATGGGCTGGACTCTGTGGTTCGTCCTGTTGAACCGGCCGGTCGAGGGACTTTTCGGGCTGGGTGTAATCGTTTCCGGCCTTGTTTTTTACTGGTTTCTGCATCGTAGCGAGTCGTCGTCGGAGCTTTGACAAATCGGGCCACGGATGAGACGGTGATCGTTCGCGGCCTGGTCAAGAGCGAACATCTGCCGCAGGATTGAAGCGGCCAGTTCCTGTGCGTCGCGGCATCAAGCCAAGGGTTCTATGTCTGTTAAACACATGACGGTGAGCGTGCACATCGTACTCACGCTGTTTCTCGTTCTCGCGATCATACCCATCGCCTTCGGCGATGAGCGGCCGAGGGCTCGCGACCTGGGCATCGTCGTCGGCACGCTCGAAACCGGCGAGTACAATGCGATCACCGACGTAGCGGGCGTAAAGGTCGGTCACACCACCGTGATCGAGGGCGACGACATCAGGACCGGCGTAACGGCAGTCGTCCCCGCGCCAGGAAATCTCTATACGCATCCGGTTCCGGCATGGATTCATGTCGGCAATGGCTATGGCAAGCTGCTCGGCATCACCCAGGTGCAGGAATTCGGCGAACTGGAAACGCCCATTCTCCTGACCTGCACGCTGTGCGTCTGGACCGCCGCGGACGCGATGAAAGAGTGGACGTACCGGCAGCCCGGCATGGGTGAACATACGATCAACCCGGTCGTCGGAGAGGTGAATGATTCGGTCGTCAGTAACATGTGGGCCGAACCGCTCAAGCGGGAGCACGTATTCGCCGCTCTGGACAATGCACGAGATGGTCGCGTGGAGGAGGGCAGCGTCGGCGGTGGCACCGGTTCGCAAACCTATCTCTGGAAAGGTGGGATTGGGACAAGCTCCAGGGTCATCCCTGACAGTCTCGGTGGCTACACGATTGGCGTTCTTGTGCAGAGCAACCTGCTGGCCGGTGCCAATTTGCAAATCAACGGCGCGCCGGTTGGCCGTGAGCTCGAGAAACAGGCGCGCACAACGGCTCTCGAAACCAGTTCTGCCCCTGTCGCGGCCAAACGCGACGGCTCGATCATGATGGTCGTTGCAACCGACGCACCGTTGGACGCACGTGCACTGGAACGCCTGGCGATGCGCGCCATGTTGGGGCTGGCACGAACCGGCGCCATCGCCGAGAACGGCTCGGGGGACTACGTGATCGCATTCTCGACGAACGCGGCCGTCCGGCACGTGCGGGAGAGTGACGAACCTGTTACGACGTCGTCGCTGCTTAGTTCGGCCATGAACCCGCTGTTTGCAGCCACGGCCGACGCAACGGAAGAGGCGGTCTACAACGCCTTATTCAAAGCGACGACCGTAGAAAGTACGCGCGGCAGGCTCGTCGAGATTCCGATCGACACGGTCACCTCGATTCTCGACAAGTACAACGCGCGTCGCCCGCACTGACCGCACGCGCGAATACAGTTCCGACCGCGATGCCGCGGGCGATCGTCGCCTAGAACTCTGTCGGTGCCGGCGGTGCTTTGACTTCTCCCGGCGGCATCTTCTCCAGTTCCGCAAGTAAGACTCTCACGGCTTCCTCGAGCGTCGGATCTTTGCCCGCGGCCACGAGTTCGGGCCGATCGACCACCTCGATGTCCGGGGACACGCCTTCATTCTCCACGGCCCACTCGTTGTCCGTGTCCATGAAGCGGAATGTCGACGCAAGGATGCTGCCTCCATCGGCCAGTGACGGATTGCCCGAGATGCCGATGAGCCCGCCCCAGGTCCGCGTGCCGATCAATGGCCCCAAATCGAGCTTCTTGAAGTAGTAAGGGAATGCATCGCCACCCGAAGACGAGTAGCCATTGATCAACGTCGCCTTGGGACCGGTGTGTGAAAATGCCGGTGTGGCCAGCGGCTCGAGGCCGCGGCGCTTCCAGTAGTTCAGCGGCCTGCGTGAGACGAGCTCGATCATACGATCGGGAATAAAACCGCCGCCGTTGTAGCGCGCATCGATGATCAAAGCGTCCTTGTTCATCTGCGGCATGAAGCGCTTGAACAACTCGCGGTTGCCATCGCCGGCCGTATTCGGCAAATGGACATAGCCGATGCGGCCGCCGGACAATTCGTCCACGCGGCGCGCACGATCTTCGACCCAGTCGAGATATCGCAGCTGCGTTTCAGAGGTGACGGTCCGGACCATGACATCGCGACTGCCGCGCTTGGTCGGCCTGTCGTTTACGGTCAGCGTCACGACGTCGCCGCCCGTGTTCTCGAGTAGCTGGTAGAAGTTCTGCGTGTCTGTCGTGGAAACGCCGTTGACGGCGACAATGTAGTCGCCGACCGAGACATCGACACCGGGTGCTGCCAGCGGCGAGTAAAAGGCGGCTTGCCAGGTTTCGCCTTTGAAGATCTTGCTTACGCGGTAGGCATCGCCTTCGCGTTTGAATTCGGCACCAAGCAGGCCGCCGTTGCGGCGTTCGACCGCGGGTTGGTCGCCTGACTGAACATAGATATGTCCTGCATTCATCTCCCCCGCGATCTCGCCAAATATATAGTCGAGATCGGCGCGGTGAGCGACGTGCTCTACGAGCGGCGCGTACTTGCTGCGAATCCCGTCCCAGTCCATGCCATGCATGTTCGCGTCGTAGAACCAGTCGCGCAGGATGCGCCAGCCGTCGACATACATCTGCTGCCATTCGATCGTCGGGTCGACGAGCAACTCCATGTCGTCGAGCTCCAGCCGGCCTTCGGAGGCGTCCTGCTCGGCAGCGAGATCGGCGATGCCCAGTGCGCTGCTGGCCGAGTAGAGGACCTTCTCCCCGTTTCCGGAAAGCGAGAAGCTCTCAACACCTTCGAGGACTGTCACCTCTTCCTCGTCTTCGAGATTGAAAAGCATCACCTTGTTGTCGTCATTCTGGCCGGACACATACACCGGTCCCTTGGGCGACGCAGCGAGGTTGTTGTAGTTGCCGCCGCCGGGCTGCAAAGCGACCACCCGATCTTCGAGTCCGACGAAATCGATATTGACCGTGATCGCTTCGTCGTCCGGCTCGCCATTGTCTTCATCGCCATTGGCGTCACTGGCCACTGCGACTTCGTCACTTTTTGGCAGGAATAGTGCGGGTTGCTCGGCATTCAGCTGCGCGGCGTAGACGCGCGTCGAATCGGTCACCATGTAGTTGAACTCGATCGAGCTGAACTGCAGGTCCTGGTCGCGCGACGACAGGAAGTACAGGTAGCGGCCTTGCGGATCGAACACAGGTTCGCTCTCGTTCGTCATGCTCGACGTGACCGCGTGATTGCGCCGGTCTCCTAATGAATGGATCCAGACATCACCAATGCCCAGCTCATTGTTCTTGGCGTAGGTCACGAAGCGACTGTCCGGCGCCCAGCTGTAGTCGGTGATGTCGTTGTAGACAGACGAATCGATGACGCGTACTCGCCCGCTATCGACCTGCACGACATTCAGCCGCTGTTTCTTGTCGCCAAAAATGAGCATGCTCGAGTCAGGCGACCAGGCCGGCGCAAATCGCCAGATCGAACCGTCCTTCGTGACTTGCCGGGCATCGCCGCCACCCACCGGCCGCACCCAGATTTCGTATTCGCCGGACGCGTCCGACAGGTAGGCGAGATGCTTGCCGTCCGGGGACCAGCTTGCGCTGATCTCCCGCGTCTCGGGGGTGCGCGTGAGGTTCCTCACCGGCCCGTCTTTGGCCGGGACGCTGAAGACGTCGCCGCGAGCCGTGATAAGAACGCGGTTGGCGCTCGGCGACAGATCGGCGGATTCGATGAACTCCGATGCTTCGACGACCCTGGGCAGCGTCGCAGGGCGATCACCACCCACCGAAATCTCGAGTCGTCGTGAATCGCCACTGGCCGGATCATAACGGTAGAGCCAGCCACCGTTTTCGTAGACGACGGCTGAGGGGCCGGCGCTCGCCCACAGAACATCAAACTCATTATGCGAGGTTACGGCTTCGGCACCGTCCGGCGAGTAGCGATAAAGGTTCAGCGTGTAGTCGCGGTCGGACGTGAAGTAGATGTCGTCACCGACCCAGACCGGCTGGTGATCGGTTGCCGGGTTGTCGGTCAATTGTTCCGACGTGTTGTTGGTGAGATCGTAGATCCAGACGTCTTGTGCACGACCGCCGCGGTAGCGCTTCCAGGTCCGGAACTCGCGGTCGATGGGTGTATACACAAGCTTGGTTCCGTCTGGCGAGAACATGCCGCCACCGCCTTCGGGGATTGCCATTGGCATTTCGTCGCCACCGTTGGCCGGAACCAGGTGGTAGCGGCCCATACGCACGCCCCAGGGCAGGCGGTTGGCTCGCACCAGCACGTGCTGTCCGTCCCGCGTCCAGTCGAGCACGCGGTAATCCGAGCCGCCACGCGGCGGCATGGCGCCGACATCGTTGTACCAGGTCAATTGCCGGGGCGTGCCGCCATTCGATGGGATCACGTAAACCTGGCGGGTACCGTTGTATTCGGCGGAATAGGCCACTTGCGAGCCGTCCGGTGAGAATTTCGGGAACTGCTCCAGGCCCTCGTGGGACGTCAGACGGACAGCGTCGCCGCCGCTTGACGGCGCCACGTAGAGATCCCCGGCATAGACAAAGACCACGCGGTCTTCATGGATGTCCGGGAAGCGCAGCAAGCGCGTGTCGTCGGCGAATCCTGCTTGCGCGATCGCAAGCAGCAAAACGAACGGAATGATCCTGAAAGCCAGCATTAACGGTCTCCATATTGGCGAGGCGGCTATCCTACCACCGAAAATGGAGTCCGCAGCGTCGCAGCGGGGCTGTTACTCGGCGGGCTTCAGCATCCGCGAGTCGAATTCATAGTGTGAGCCGTTCAGTGCCTCGAGATTGACTTCCCAGATCTCGTCGTCGGGAATGCTGGTGCGCTCGCGCCCGGGCAGTTCGCGCTCGTCGTCTACCTGTAATCCCCAAACGCGAACGTTGCGCACGCCGGCGACCGGAATGCGTGCTGTATCGAAGCGGGCGCTTAGTGTTGGATCGACCTCGTCGCTGGCCCAGATGGCGAAGCCGCATTCCAGGATCTTCGTAACGTGTACCGGCATGGTGGGTGAGTTTTTCTGTTCGGTCATGGCGCAGGCCCCTCTACCGCGTATGATGTGCCAACATTCGATGGCCCAGACAACACGGTACTGCGCGGCCTCAATCCAGACAATCCGGGGGAATCCCTATCCCATGCTTCGACAACCGCTCCTGATACTGCTGGCACTCTCTCTTACAACGTTTTGCGCGTGCGACGTTGTCGACGCGGGCGGCGATGCGCAGAACACCACCGTCACGCTGCTCTTCACGAACGATGTCGAAAGCGCGTACGACCCGATCCCGGCGTTCTGGCTTGACGGTCAGGAAATGATCGGTGGCATTGCCGAGATGACGACCCTCATCAAGGAAATACGCAGGGAGGAACCCAACGTGTTCCTGTTCGATTCCGGCGATATCTTCACGGGAGCGCTTGCGAAGCTCACGGAGGGTCGACTGGCGTTCGAACTCATGATCACGATGGGTTACGACGCCATGGCGATTGGCAATCATGAATTCGAATACGGACACGAAGTGTTCGCCTGGCAAAAAAACCGCGCACCGTTTCCGGTGCTCGGCGCGAACTTTTTCTACAAGGACACGCCCCATCCTTACGCGCAGGCGCACGCGATCATCGAACGCAACGGTATCCGCATTGGCGTTATCGGCATCATGGGGCAGGATGCGGTCAGCGCGATTATTCCTTCGTTCATCGAGCCACTGGATGTCACAGTCCCGGCCGGCGCCGTGCAACGCTCGGTCGATGAGCTGCGTGACCAGGTGGACCTCATCGTGTTACTGACGCACCAGGGTAAGACCGCACCGATGCAAACCGACGCAGAAAGCGACCCGCGCCTGCAGCGTGATATCGATGCGGACATCAGACTCGCCGGGGCGGTATCGGGGGTTGATGTGTTATTCGCGGGCCACGCCGATGCGGGCACACCGGAGCCCATCGTGCATGAGAAAACCGGCACGATCATCATGCAGACCTACGGACAGGCGACCCACCTCGGTTATCTGCAGCTGACATTGAATGCCGATACGCGGCAGCTTGAGGGGTACGACGGCCGCCTGCTACCCGTCGACCCGGCACTGTATGCACCGGATCCGGAAATCCATGCCAAGTTGTCAGCCTATCGGAGCGCGTACCCGGAGATTCAGGTCGTGATCGGCAGAACAGCCGCCCGGATGAATCGTCGTTACATCGAAGAGTCGGATGTCGGTCACCTGTTCGCGGACGCCTTTATTGCCGTTGCCGGCACTGACGTGGCCTTCGTCCACAGTGGCAGCCTCAGAAAAGACCTCCCCGGTGGCGACGTGCGGGTGGTCGATCTCCTCGATACCTATCCGTTCGTTGACGACGTGATCGTGAAGGAAATGACCGGCGAGCAAATTCGTCGTGCGCTGGAACAGTCGTTTACGCTCGAGCGCGGCCTGTTACAGGTGGCGGGCCTCGAGGTGACGTACGACCTGAGTCGGCCGGAGGGGCAGCGCCTGGTTTCGCTGCAGCGAAACGCTGCGCCGGTTCTGGATACAGATCGGTTGCGAGTTGCGGCACCGGGATTTCTTGCCGAGGGCGGGGACCTGTACACGATGTTTGCCGAAGCGGACGCGATCGGTAATGCCGGCAAGGTATCCGATGTCGTCGCCGCGTATTTTGCGCAGCAGGATCAAGTAGGTGTGCCTTCGCGGCAGCGGCAGATAGATGTCGGACCGTCTAGTCCGCAATGATCATGAAGGTGCTGGTGTTTTCGATGACCAGCGACACGACCATCATGTAGCCGAGCAGGACAGCGGCAGACTTCAGCGCCAGCGCGAACCAGGCAGGCCCATAAACACGGCGCACTGCCAGCACGAAATAGGCGATAAAGTAAGCGAGAAGCAGGCCCTGCAAGATCAGCGCAAGCAGGTGCTTGCCGGCGACGTTCTCAAGCGGCATGGCCAGGGCCAGCACGATGTAGCCGGCGCTGTGAAGATGCAGCGAAAAAATCAGGTGATCGAAGTACAGCCGCTGCAGAAAGACGATCTTTAGCAGCAGCGCGAAGACTGGCAGTAACAGGAACATCAGGCGTGGCAGGTCGTCCGAGAGAAAGCGCGCCTGGACGGCCGCGTCAAAACCCGGATCCTGGCCGGGTTCAAGCAGGATGCCGCTCTGTGCCAGCCATGCCACGACCACAAAAAAAACGATGCTGATCACGAGATACAGGCGCAGCGGCGACGTATAGCGGCGACGCCGGCCGTCCAGGAATTTGCTGGTCAGCAGGCCGGGATGACGAAACAGTGTCTTGATCGTCAGCGCGGAACGGCCGTCGAGTTCGAACGTCTCCTTAATGACGCCTCCAAGCAACCCCAGGATGGGACGCTCGAGGTCAACGTCTTTCTGACCGCAAGTCGAACAGTAGGCGCCATTGAGCCCGGCTTGGCAGTTTTTGCATAGCGGCATGGGACAGTGATACCGAGCCGCGCACGCCGCGTCAACGCGGATACAACCTGAAACAATCCTACACAGTATTGAAACCTCCTCGGGTCGGCACCCTGATACCGTGCATCCATAGATTCTTACCCCCTTGAACCCCCTGGAGAAACAACCATGAACAAACGCATTTCAAATTTCCTCGGCCTTGCACTGATGGCCAAATTCGTACTGGTATTTATGGCATCCACGGCCCACGCCGGCGACTACAACAAAGCGCCGAGCAAGGACATCGTTGACACGGCCGTAGCAGCCGGCCAGTTCGAGACACTGGCGGCCGCACTCGGTGCTGCTGACCTCGTTGATACGCTCAAAGGCGACGGACCGTTCACGGTATTCGCGCCGACCGATGCCGCGTTTGCCAAGTTGCCCGAGGGTACGGTTGAGTCACTGCTGAAGCCCGAGAATCGCGACCAGCTGGTCGCCATCCTGACGTACCATGTTGTTGCTGGTGAGGCCAAAGCGGCTGATGTCGTCAAGCTCAGCGAAGTGACGACCGTGAATGGTCAGAGTGTCTCTATCGAAGTGAGCGACGGCGGTGTACGCGTTGACAATGCCAATGTTGTCGCAACGGACATCGCTGCGAGCAACGGCGTGATCCACGTCATCGATACGGTCATACTGCCGCGTTCGTAAGATCCGGTACGGGTGGCACGCTTACGTGCCACCCGTTTTCCTATGCCTCCCCTTGCAAACCTCCCCATCGCTGCCAACGTTGCTGTCATCGGCGCCAGCGGCGGCATTGGCGCCGAATTTGTGCGTCAACTAAGCACCGTTTCTCATGTTGCGCAGGTCCACGCCTTCTCGCGGGCCGGGACGGACATCGTCGACGACAAGGTGCTCTCTCACGCTATCGATATCACTGACGAAGACAGCGTTCACCAGGCCGCACTAGCGGCCAGCGCGGAGGCGCCGTTGGATGTCGTGATCGTCGCGACAGGCATGCTTCACGGGCACAGTATCCAGCCCGAGAAGAGTCTCTCTCAAATTGACCCGCAGGCAATGCTCGACGTCCTGCAAGTCAACGCCGTCGGCCCGGCACTCGTCGCCAAACACTTCCTCCCCAGGATGCGGCGCGATGCCAGAACAGTGTTTGCCGCATTGTCGGCACGCGTGGGTAGCATCGCTGACAATCGCCTGGGGGGTTGGGCATCCTACCGGGCGTCGAAGGCGGCACTGAATATGTTGCTGAAGACAGCAGCCATCGAACAGGCGCGGCGCTTCCCGGAGTGCATCATCATTGGCCTGCATCCCGGCACTGTCGACAGCGGCTTGTCGAAGCCGTTTCAACGCCGGGTTCCCGAGGGCCAGCTGTTTACACCGGAAACGTCGGTTACGCACCTGTGCCGAGTGATCGACGGCCTGTCGCCGACCGACAGCGGGCGCTGCTTCGCATGGGACGGCAGCGCGGTTGAATACTGAGCCATGCGCTTTGGAGTATCATGAAGCTCGCACATCGAATTGCAGTAATTCTCTTTTTCTTACTCGTTATGCATCCGGCAATGGCGATTGAAGAACCTGCCTACGACGTTCTTGTGACGGCCGATGACTATGAGATTCGCCGCTATGCACCGTATATTGTGGCCGAGGTCGACGTAGACGGCGACATGAAGAAGTCGGGCAATGACGCGTTCAGAATTCTCGCCGGCTATATTTTTGGTGACAACGAGCCAGGCGAGAAGATGGCGATGACTGCGCCCGTCACGACGAAGCCCGCCGGTCAGGGCCAGCGTATGAATATGACAGCGCCCGTCCTGTCCAGTCCGGCAGAGGACGCGACCGAGGCATATACCTGCGCATTCGTGATGGAGTCGCGCTTTTCGATGGAGAGCCTGCCAAAACCGCTCGACTCGCGGATTCGGCTCGTCGAGATACCGACCAGGGTTGTCGCCGCACGCCGTTACTCGGGCAGCTGGAGCAACAAGAATTTTCTGAAGAATCAGGACACACTGCTCGCGGCGCTGCAGGGCGACGGCGTGGTGTTGTCCGGTCAGCCCTGGCTGGCGCGCTACAATAGCCCAATCACACCCTGGTTCTTGCGACGTAACGAGGTTCTGGTCGAAATTGAGTGGCATGACGAATGAGCGGGCGAAGGTCGACCTGGTATTTGGCGCCAGCGGATACATCGGAAGCAATCTTGTTGAGTTCCTGCTCTCGGAAGGCCGCAGTGTTTGCGCTTCATCAAGAAATATCGACGTGCTCCGCGGCAGGAACTGGCCCGGCGTCGAGCTGCGCAGCGCGGATGCCCTGAATCCGGAACAACTCGACGAGGTGCTGGGCGGCGTCGATACGGCCTACTACCTGGTCCACTCGATGGCGGCAGGGGACGCGTTTCCGGAAATCGATGCGCGAGCCGCGCGGAATTTTGCAGCGGCGGCCGAACGGCAGGGTCTGAGGCGTATCGTCTACCTCGGCGGGCTGACACCTGACAATCCGCGCTCTGTGCATCTCCGCTCGCGCGAGGAGACCGGCGATATCCTGCGCGCCGGCTCAGTACCTGTGACTGAACTACGTGCGGGAATGATCATCGGTCCGGGTTCGGCCGCGTGGGAAGTCATCCGCGACCTCGTCAATCATCTTCCCGTCATGATTACGCCGCGCTGGGTCTATTCGCGTTCGACGCCGATCGCGCTGCGAAACCTGCTGCGCTATCTGGCCGATGTACCGCAACTCGATGCGGCCGCAGGCCAGACGTACGACGTCGCGGGCCCGGATGAACTGACCTACAAGGAAATCATGCTGCGCTACGCCGGCCTTATCGGCAAAAGGCCAATCATTATTCCCGTGCCGGTGCTAACGCCGCGACTTTCGTCCTACTGGCTGCGCCTGGTGACGTCGGTACCGACCAACGTTGCGCGTGCACTGATCGGCGGGCTGACACAGGACGTTGTTGCTCGCGACCATCGCCTGGCTGAACTCATCCCTCAGGACTTGCTGGGCTTCGATGAGGCCGCTGCGGCCGCGCTCGACGCAGACCGGCAACATGAGCTGCCGGCACACTGGGTCGAAGCCGCGATTGCCTGCAAGGAGTTCCACCCGGCCTACAGTTTTTACGCGAAACAGGCCGAGGGCAGCGCCGCCACCGCGGCATCAGCGGCCGACCTCTGGAGCGCCGCCTGCCGCTTCGGTGCGGACGGTGACTTTTTCTACCTGGGCGGGCTCTGGTGGATCCGCCGGGCCATCGACTGGCTCGCCGGCGGGCCGAGTTTCAGGAGGCAGCGCCGCCATCCCGAGGAATTGAGGGTGGGGGACGTCATCGACGCATGGCGTGTCATCGAGTACGAGCCGTTCGAGAAACTCACCCTGCTCATGGAAATGAAAGCACCCGGTGCCGGGGTTCTCGAGTTCCGCATCGACGATCTGTCTGCCGAGCGCCGGGTCACCGTCCAGGCTTACTGGCATCCGGCCGGCGTATGGGGGTTGCTGTACTGGTATGCGACGTTGCCGCTGCATGCGATCCTGTTCAAGGGCACGGCGCGCCGGCTTGCGGAGCGGGCCCGCCGCCCGTCGGACATCGAAATATCCGAAAACCTGTAGTAAGTTTCGCGATCTTGCGCTGCAGCCAAACCCGTCCGAGGATATCCCTATGCGCCGCACTCTCGTAGCGATCCCCATTGCCGCAATCGCCGCAATTGCAGCGGCGTGGTGGGTCACTGCGCCCATGACCCTGACGGCTCAGGACCTGCCGGATATCGCCGCCGATCCCGTCGCCGGTGAACGGGTCTTCTGGGCCGGAGGCTGTGCGTCCTGCCACGCGACGCCGGTCGACGGCCAGCGCGCAAGGGGTGATGACAAGCTGATGCTTGGCGGTGGCATGGAGCTCGATTCACCGTATGGCGTCTTTCGGGTTCCCAATATCTCTCCCCACGCGGACGGTATTGGCAGCTGGACGATGCTGGATTTTACTAACGCCATGCAGCGCGGCGTGTCGCCGGACGGCAGGCACTACTATCCCTCGTTTCCGTATACGTCATACGCCAAGGCGGACCCTGCCGACATGCTGCATCTCAAGGCCTACCTCGATACGCTTCCGGCCATCGCCGGCCGCGTGGCGGATCATTCGCTGGCGTTTCCGTGGTCGTTGCGGCGCGGCCTCGGTGCCTGGAAACGGATCTATCTCGACGCGACACCCGTAATCAATGCCGGGACGTCGAACGCGCTGGTCGAGCAGGGCCGGCAACTGGTTGAAGGCCTCGGTCATTGTGGCGAATGTCATACCGAGCGAGATTTTCTCGGTGGCCCGCGAGTCGATCGCTGGCTGGCCGGGGCACCGAGCCTCGAGGGGGAAGGGCGCGTCCCCGGTATCACGTCGGCCGGCAAGAATGTCGGCGCATGGTCGGACGATGACATAGCCTATTACCTCGAGACGGGCTTCACGCCGGACTTCGACGCGGTTGGGGGCAACATGGTTGCCGTGCAGGAGAACATGGCACGGCTGACGGCCGAGGACCGGCAGGCCATCGCCGCCTACCTGAAGTCGCTCTGAGACCGGCTGGTTCCGGGAGTCCGTATAAGCCTCGATTGTCTCGAGGCTCTGCCTGCGTACAGTGAAGTCAATGACACCGAGTTCGTCTATAAGACCTGGGAGGATCCTATGTCCATCGTGAACGTCCTTATTATTGCTGCACTTATCGCAACGATTGTCGTGCTGGCGCTGGGTTTGCGTTCCATGGCGCGTGGCGGATCCTATGATCAGGAGCATGCCGAGAAGTTCATGTGGGAGCGTGTGGCTCTCCAGGGCCTGGTCGTCGTTCTCCTGCTTGCGGCAGCGGTCCTGTTAAACACCTGAAACCCGGTTAGAATAGCGCCCGACTAATGGACTAGCCTGAGGAGCTCCGGACCATGCGTATCGACGCAATTACTATTGGCGAGAACCCGCCCGACGACGTTAACGTCATTATTGAGGTGCCGCTCGGCGGTCAACCGATCAAGTACGAGCTCGACAAGGAAGCGGGGACGCTCGTCGTGGATCGTTTCTTGTATACACCGATGTCCTATCCGGGGAACTACGGATTCGTGCCGCACACCTTATCGGAGGACGGCGACCCGATCGACGTCCTGGTTGTCAATACGCGTGAGCTGGTTCCGAGTTGCGTAATTAACGTCCGGCCTGTCGGCGTTCTCATCATGGAAGACAATGCCGGACAGGACGAAAAAGTCATCGCGGTGCCATCTCACGCGCTGACCAAACGTTACGACCATGTCACGACCTACACCGACCTGCCCGAGATCACCATGGCGCAGATCGAGCATTTCTTTGAGCACTACAAGGATCTCGAGCCCGGCAAGTGGGTGAAAATCGGCGACTGGCACGGCGTTGACGATGCCAAGCAGCTGATCGTCGAGGCGATCGAACGCGCGAAGGCGCTATAGCGCGTCGAAAAAGGCCTCCTGGCGCTGGCGCTCGTCGGCATTGGGTAAGCGCCCGTGTGCAGCGCCAAAGTTGTCATCGACATGATGCAGCTTGGTCATGCCCGGAATGCTCAGGGTCGCGGCCGGGTGGCCGATCGCATACTTGAGCAGGAACTGCGCCCAGCTTTCGCAACCGAACTCCCGTGCCCAGTCAGGTATCGACTGGTCGCCGACTTTCGCGAAGATACGGCCACCGCCAAATGCACGGTTGATAATGACCCCGACGCCCCGATCCGCCGCGAGCGGCAGAATGCGTTGCGCCGCCTCTCTTTGTTCAAGCGAATAGTTGATCTGGATGAAGTCGAGCTCCTGCTGGTCCAGGACTTTTTCGAATTCCTCGTACTGGCGCGCGCGTGACGTCGTGATGCCGATGTAGCGGACCTTGCCTTCCTGCTGCCATTCGCGCAGGACGGGCAGGGCGTCCTGCCAGGCGATCAGGTTATGCACCTGGAGGAGTTCGAGGGTGTTCGTCTGCAGTCGCCGCAGCGATTCCTCGATTTGCGCGTGGGTCGCCGCGCCGCCGCCTTCTTTGTCGACTTTGGTCGCAATGAACAGGTCGTCGCGAATATCGAGGTCCGCGATCAGGTCACCGAGCACGGCCTCCGAGGAGCGGTACATGGGTGCGGTATCGATGACGGTGCCGCCCAGCTCATGGAAGCGGCCGAGGGCGGCACGTAGCAAGGCCCGTTTTTCCCTGTCGTCACCGACGCCATAGCGATTGGTGCCGAGACCCACAATCGGGAGTTTCTCACCAGACGACGGAATCGCCTTGCGGATCATGTGTTCCGGGCCGGCCCACGCGTGGCCACCCAGTGCCGCCAGTGACAGGGCGCCAAGTCCTGCCTTATTAAAGTCACGTCGCGTAATTGTCATGTATGTACTCCTAACCCTGCATGTCTTCGAGTTCGATACCTCGTGTCTCGTGAACCATTTTGATCACGAACACGATCGAAATGATGGCGCAGACCGTGTAGAAACCATAGGCGCCGGCCAGGCCGATTCCCGCCAGCATGATGGGGAATGTCATCGTGATGGCGAAATTCGAGCCCCACTGTGCGAGACCGGAAACAGCCAGGCCGGTTCCCCTGATCTGGTTGGGGAACATCTCGCCGAGCATGACCCACATGACCGGTCCCCACGAGAAATTGAAGAACATGACGTAGGCATTGGCCGCGATCAGCGCCATGGGTCCGTAGATCCCCTCGAGCGTGAGCCCGCCTGTCGCCGAGGTGGTGGCATTCATGAAGGCAAACGCGACAACGGCCAGCGTCGCCGACATGCCGATCGAACCGATAAGCAGGATTGGTTTACGCCCGATACGGTCGATGAGCAACAGCGCGGCCGTGACCGCGGCGATGCTGAGTCCGCCGCTGACGATATTGATCAGCAAGGCGTCGCTTTCGGTGAAGCCGACCGACTGCCATAGCACGGCTCCGTAGTAGAACACGACATTGATGCCGACAAGCTGCTGGAAGGTCGCGAGCCCGATACCGACCCAGACGAGGCGGCGAACACGTCCGGTGGCAGGATCCACCAGGTCGGCGAACCTGGGGTTATGGTGATCGGCCGCGAGCGACGCATCGATTTCATCGGCCTTGCGTACCGCGGCGTCGGCTCCGCCGAGTTTCGTCAGGACTTCGATCGCTTTGTCACGCTGCCGGTGCAAGACGAGAAACCGCGGGCTTTCCGGGATAATAAACAAGGCGAGCAGGAAAATTGTCGCCGGGACGAGCTCAACCCAGAACATCCAGCGCCAGGCCTCAAATCCCAACCAGAGTTCGCTCATTGACGAGCCCGCGGCGTCGGCGATCAGGTAGTTGCTGAAGAACGCCATGAACAGCCCGCAGATGATCGCGATCTGCTGCACCGTGGCCAGCGTGCCCCGGTAGTGCGCGGGACTGACTTCACTGATGTATGCCGGGGCCAGCACGCTGGCGGCCCCCACTGCGAGGCCACCCAGGACGCGAAAGACGACAAACTCCATCGAGCCGCCGGCGACGCCGGAACCCCAGGCGCTGACGATGAAGAACACGGCCGCCACGCGCATGATCGATCGCCGCCCGAAGCGGTCCGCCAGGCGTCCCGCGAAGAACGCACCGATCGCACAACCCAGCAGCATCGACGCGACGTTAAAGCCTGTGCCAACGCTGTCGGAATCGAATGCCGTCTGCAGGCCATCGACCGTGCCGTTGATCACGCCGCTATCGAAGCCGAACAGGAAGCCGCCTATCGTAGCGATGCAACTGATAAGCACGATGTACGCCGTATGTTGTGAGGTGCCTGCTGCGTCGGCCACCGCGATCCCCTTTTTGTTGTTGTGCAGGGATTATGCATGCCACTGTCATGATGTGCACGACGCTGGCACAATTAGCGGTTCTGCAATACGGACGGCGAGGCCCCGATGCCAGGACTCTATTTTGAGGAATTCAAGGTCGGCCAGACCTTCGATCATCCGATTCGGCGTACGATCACCGAAACCGACAACGTGCTGATCACGACCATGACGCACAACCCGGCAGCGCTGCACCTCGATGCCGAGTACATGAAGAACACCGAGTTCGGCAAGCCGCTGGTCAACAGCTGCCTGACACTGGGATTCATGGTGGGCATCTCCGTCAACGATACGACCCACGGCACGACGGTAGCGAATCTTGGCTGGGACGAGGTGCGGTTCCCGAAGCCGCTGTTTTGCGGCGACACGATTCGCGTCGAATCCGAGGTTCTCGAGACGCGCGAAAGTCGTTCGCGGCCCGACAACGGCATCGTGATTATTGCCCATCGCGCCTACAACCAGGACAACGAGCTCGTTGGCGAGTGCAAACGCACGGCGCTCATGATGAGAAAGCCCGCATGAATCGCAGTTTCCTGTTTGTCCCGGCCGACTCGGAACGCAAATTGGAGAAGGCGGGCAGCGTGGGTTCTGACGCGCTGATCCTCGACCTGGAGGACGCCGTTGCCGCCGATGCCAGGCCGGCAGCCAGGAAACTGGCTGCCGAATACCTGCAGGATGCCGATAATGTCTGGGTGCGCATCAATCCCGTCAACACCGACGCTGCGCAAGCCGATCTCGACGCGGTTATGCCAGGAGCGCCGTTCGGTATTGTGCTGCCCAAGCCGCGCAGTGCGGCAGATGCCGTGTTGCTTGCTGACCGCATCGAGGTACTCGAGAACAAGCACAGCCTCGAACCGGGCAGCACCCGCATCATGGCCCTGTGCACCGAGCGCCCCGAGGCGCTGTTCACGCTGGACAGCTACATCGGCGCAACCCCGCGGCTCGATGCTCTGTCCTGGGGCGCCGAGGATCTCGCGGCCGCGACCGGCGCCGTGGCCAACCGTGACGACGACGGTAACTGGTTGCCGCGCTTCGAGATGGCGCGCTCGCTGTGCCTGTTCGCAGCCGCGGCTGCGGAAGTTGCGGCTGTCGATACGGTCTATACGGACTTCCGCGATCTCGAGGGCTTGCTACGCTACGCCTCGCAAGCAAGACGTGACGGGTTCAGCGGCATGCTCGCGATCCATCCGGCCCAGGTCGAAGTGATCAACGCAGCGTTTGAACCAACGGCTGAAGAACTCGAGCGGGCGGCTCGCATCATTAGACTATTTGATGAGAACCCGGGCGCTGGAACAGTCGGCCTGGATGGTAAAATGATAGACCGACCGCACCTTGTCCAGGCAAGGCGATTGCTGCAAACAAAAGGCAAGTAACAGACAAAAGGCAAAGCAATATGGAAACGCAAATCTACCCGGTCCCAGAGGCAACCAAAGAGCGCGCACTGATCGACAAAGCCCGTTATGAGGAAATGTATACCAGGTCCGTGGAAGACAACGAGGCCTTTTGGGCGGAGCAGGCGCAGCGCATTGACTGGATCAAACCGTTTACCAAGGTCAAGGACGTATCCTTCGCGAAGGACGACCTGCATATTCGCTGGTATGAAGATGGCACGCTCAACGTTTGTTATAACTGCGTCGACCGCCATCTCGAGTCGAAAGGCGACGACGTTGCGCTCATCTGGGAGGGTGATGATCCCGCAAACGACCTGAAAATCACCTATCGCGAGCTGCACGAGCGTGTCAGCAAGTTCGCCAATGCCCTCAAAGCGATCGGTGCGAAACGCGGGGACCGCGTCACTATTTACATGCCTATGATTCCGGACGCAGCCATCTCGATGCTGGCCTGTGCGCGCATCGGCGCGGTCCATTCCGTCGTGTTTGGCGGCTTCTCTCCGGACGCGCTGGCCGGCCGCATCGTTGACTGTGAATCGAATATTGTCGTCACGGCGGACGAGGGCCTGCGCGGTGGCAAGAAAGTGCCGCTCAAGGGCAATGTGGATGCTGCCGCTGCCAACCCCGATGTGACGACCCTGGAAAAAGTGCTGGTCGTGCGCCATACAGGCGCGGACATCGGCTGGGTCGACGGCCGCGACGAGTGGCTGCATGAAGTCGAGGCCGGCGTTGACGCCGACTGCCCCTGCGAGGAGATGAACGCCGAAGATCCGCTGTTTATCCTGTACACGTCGGGTTCGACGGGCAAGCCCAAGGGTGTGCTGCATACGACCGGTGGTTATCTCGTGTACGCGGCCATGACGCATGAGTACGTGTTCGACTATCACCCCGGTGACATTTACTGGTGCACGGCGGACGTCGGCTGGGTCACGGGCCATAGCTACATCGTTTATGGCCCGCTGGCCAACGGCGCCATTTCGCTGATGTTCGAGGGTGTGCCCAACTACCCGACGTCGTCACGTTTCTGGGAGGTCTGCGACAAGCACAACGTCAATATCGTCTACACGGCCCCGACCGCGATTCGTGCGCTTATGCGCGAAGGCGACGATCCCGTCAAGAAGACGTCCCGCAAAGACCTTCGTTTGCTTGGTTCGGTTGGCGAGCCGATCAATCCGGAAGCCTGGGAATGGTATTACAACGTTGTCGGCGACGGCCGTTGCC
>SHLT01000209.1 GCA_004282875.1 Chromatiales bacterium
GGGTGGCCGCCTCGGTCACGGCAGACTCCGCCCAGTCGGCATTGCGGCCGTGGCGCTCCGCGAGGCTGCGTATGTACGAAATCGCGTCGTTCATGATCTTGCGGTCGGCGGCTGGCGCGGCGCTGTCTTCATCGTCTTCACCGCTCGGCGCCCCACCGGTCAGCGGTACGGGCGTCGCCGCGCCGAGATGCGTGGTCGGGTTCATGGCGGCAATGTGGCTGGACAGGAGGATGTACGTGCCGGCGCTGTCAGCGCGCGCCCCAGCCGGTGTCACGTAGGCAACGACCGGGACGGACGAGGCCAGTATGCGCTGCACGATCTCGCGCATCGGCTTCATCAGCCCGCCGGGCGTATCCATATTGAGGATGATCAGCTCGGCGCCAATCGCCTCGGCGTGGTCGATGCCGCTGATGAGATAGTCGGAGGTGGCGACGCCGATGGCGCCATCGATTTCCAGCTCGACGATGGTCGTCTCGGCCGCAGTCGACACTGTGCTCCAGGAAAGGACCAGGAGCAGCGAAAGCCATGCCGGCCAACGAAAGGTCCGGCGACGCAGGGGCCCACGAACTTTCATGGCTCCATTTTACCAGCCTTCGATGCAATAGGCATTGCGTGAATACCGGATTGCGCCGCGGAACATCGAAGGGTGCTTTTGCCGGCGTGGCTCTTTCCCTTTATGGCGGTTTCCCGTAGCTTGTGGTCGCTACAGAGACGGCCGGCAAGCAGATGTCATATGCATATTCGATTCATTACTACGGGCGGGACGATCGACAAGATCTATTTCGACGCGCTGAGCCAGTTCGAAGTGGGCGAGTCGCAAATGGAGCACATCCTGCGTGAAGGGCTGGTCCAGATCGACTATGACATCGTACCGCTGATGAAAAAGGACAGCCTCGAGATTCAGGACGCGGATCGGAAGGTGCTGCGCGATTACATTGCAGCCGACGATGCCACGCATTACGTCGTAACGCATGGCACCGATACGATGCCGGAGACCGCCGAAATGCTGAGTGACCTCGAAGGGAAGACGATCGTCCTGACCGGCGCACTAACGCCTGCACGCTTTCGCACGACGGATGCCATGTTCAATGTCGGTATGGCGGTCGCGGCCGTCCAGACGGCAAAACCCGGCGTGTACATCGCGATGAGCGGCCAGGTGTTCGAAGCCGGCGCGGTTCGCAAAAACCGCGCCGAGAATCGCTTCGAACCTATAGATCGAAGTTAATGCCCTGGGCCAGCGGCAGGTCCTTGCCCCAGTTGATCGTGTTCGTCTGCCGGCGCATGTAGGCCTTCCATGAATCCGAGCCGGCCTCGCGGCCGCCGCCGGTTTCTTTTTCGCCACCAAACGCACCGCCGATTTCCGCACCCGACGTCCCGATGTTGACGTTCGCGATGCCACAGTCTGATCCGCCATGGGACAGGAAGTACTCTGCGTTCTGCAGGTTGTCGGTGAAGATCGACGATGAAAGACCCTGGACCACACCATTTTGCATGGCGATGGCGTCGTCGAGCGTATCGAATGGAATCAGGTACAGGATCGGGCCAAAGGTCTCGTGCTGAACAATTTCCCAGTCGTTCTGAACCACGGCGATAGCGGGGGTGATGAAGTTGCCCGGCCCGTCGATGCGCTCGCCGCCGCACAGGATTTCCCCACCGGCTTTGCGGACAGACTCACACGCTGCTTCGACCGTTTTCACCGCTGCCTCATTGATTAGCGGGCCCATCAGCGTGTCGGGGTCCAGTGGATCGCCGATACGTACCTGGCCATAGGCCTTGACGAGTGCGTCCTTCACCTCGTCGAAGCGCGAGCGGTGCGCGATGACACGGCGTGTCGATGTACAACGTTGTCCGGCTGTGCCGACCGCACCGAAGACGATAGACGGAATTGCAAGGTCGAGATTGGCATGCTCGTCCACGATGATGGCATTGTTGCCGCCCAGTTCGAGGAGGCACTTGCCCAGGCGATTGGCGAGTCGTTCACCGACGCCACGGCCGACCCAGGTCGAGCCCGTGAACGAAATCAGGTTGAC